>CAMBEY010000167.1 GCA_945865705.1 Candidatus Sulfopaludibacter sp. SbA3 | reverse complement strand
TGACAAGAACAACCCCCGCTCCCTCACGGTCGCGGCACTGCCGGAGCATTCGCCGCTGCTGGGATTAGATATCGGCTGCGGGCCTGCACAGATTCCTGTGAAAATTCTGCTACACACTCCCCTCCTGCGAATGGTCGCGCTGGATGGCGCGGGCAATATGCTGCGTGCGGCTGGTGCGAATGGCGCGAAGGCGGGTGTTGGAGAGCGGTTGCTACTCGTGCGATGTGATGCTACGTTTTTGCCGTTCGCCGACGGAGCATTCTCGTTCGTCACCTGCAATTCAGTCCTGCACCATGCGCGCGATCCGTTGGCGCTGTTGCGCGAGATACGCCGCGTGGCCGCTCCTGGTGCGGCGATCCTGCTGCGCGATCTGCGGCGTCCGGCGTTTCCATTACAGTCCTGGCACCTGTGGCGGCATGGACGGAAATACAGCGGACTGATGCGCCGCCTGTTCGACGCCAGCGTGCAAGCCGCATATACCGCCGACGAACTGGAGGCTATGCTGCGCGCCGTGCCCATCTCCGGCGCAAGCGTGTTCCGCTACAAGGGCGCGCACCTTGGGATTGAACGGCGAGGGAATTGAAACGAGCGCGGCGAGAGAACGATAAGAGCCTGTCCGCAGATTACACAGATAGTTGGTTTAACCCCTCTGCGTAATCTGTGTAATCTGCGGATAGGCTCTTAGACACCGTTCCGGAAAAGGCGTTGGCTACGCGTGGGGCTGAAGGATGACCTTTAGGGAATTATCCCGCGGGTTGGAGGCCAGATCGAAGGCGTCGCGGATGCCGCTCAACGGGAAGCGGTGGGTGATGAGGTCCTCCACTTGAACACGGCGCGTGGCGATCCAGTCGAGCGCCTCGGCCATGTCGCGTGGCGCGGCGCCGTAGCTGAACAGTATGGAGGGTTGCGCGATCCAGAAGCGGGTGAAGGGAATTTCGAGTTTCTTGTCGGGGCCGTCGGCGGCGAAGAACATGATCTGCCCGCCCCGGTTGATACACTCAAGCGCTTGAGTGGCCGCGGCGGGCGCGCCCGTGCAGACAATCACGCGATCAGCGGATGGCAGCTTCTGGCTGGCCAGGCAGACTTCATCAGCACCGCTGTGCAGCGCCGCCTGCAGACGATCCTCGCTCATATCGGCGGCGATGATCCTGCCCGCGCCCAGCGCGCGCAGCAACTTGATGTGCAGCAATCCGGCCAGGCCACTGCCGATTACCAGCGCGGAACGATCCGCCACCGGCATGATTTTGCGCACCGAGCGCACCACGCAGCCGAGCGGCTCGACGAAAGAGGCTTCGTCAAAACTCATCGAGTCGGGAATGCGGTAGAGGCCGTTGGTGATGCCGGATTCCAGAATACGCACATACTGCGCGAACCCGCCCGGCTCGATGTGCTTGTGGTGCATGGTCTCGCAGGCGGTCTCATTGCCATCCAGGCAGGGCACGCATTTCAGGCATGGAAAATGATGCGTGATCACTACGCGATCACCGGGTGAAAAACCGGAGACCTGCTCACCGACGCGCACAATCTCGCCGGCGATCTCATGGCCGGTGTTGATGGCACCGCGCTTGATGGCTTCAGGCTCGCGGTACCAGCGCATCGTGTCACTGCCACAGATGCCACAGGAGCGCACTGCCGCCAGAATTTCCGAAGCGCTGATAGCCGGAACGGAGCGATCTTCCACACGCACGTCCTGATGGCTGTAGTAGAAGCCCGCCTTCATTTGTGCGGGAAGATTGCCGTTGCCGCTGGAAGATGTAGGAGTGAGTGGCGCTGCCATTTGGACTAGCCTCGCACTTGCTCGAAAATTTTGTAGCCCTGGTCCGGAGTAGCGCCGTCGTGGACCACTGCGCGCAACGCCTGAATCATCGCCACGGGATGCTTGTGCCGCCAGACGCGGCGTCCGAAGTCGATACCCTTGGCGCCCTTCTGGATGGAGTCATAGGCGAGATTCAGGCTGTCGCGCGTTTCGTCAATTCCCTTGGGCGCTTTGCCGCCGGCGACGATGACGGGCACGCCGCTGGTCTCAATGACGCGCTCGAAGCCCACGCCGCAGTTGTAGGTCTTAATCATGTCGGCGCCGTGCGCGACCATAATGGCGCTGGCGCGCGTGAGGAAGTCGGAGTCCTTCTCGAGATAACCGAGCGCATTGCCCACGGCGACCACGCCCAGCACGGCGATGCCGGCTTTGCGTGCGTGCCGCGACATGGTGGCCAGATTGTTCAGCGTGCTCGACTGGTACTTCGTGCGCAGATACACGGAGACCGCCGCGGCCACCGCGCCTTCTTCCTTCACATTCTGGCCGGAGAGAATCAGCCGCTCGTTGGCGATGGTGTCGGGCTGGTGCAGGAAGCTATCGAGATAACGGAACCATTCAAACTCCGCATCGCTGGCCTGGCCACTGTCCGTCTTCGTTCTTAGCTCGGCGTAGGTGCTGTCGAAATCCCTGCCGGTGCGTTGCTGATAGGCGAACTTCGCAGGCTCCTGAAGATACCCGGGCACGGAGACGTCCATGGTGCTGGTGCAGCCGGAGGCGCGCAGGATCACCGGCGCGCTGACCTTGCCGCCAAAGTCGTTGCGCAGCACGGCTGGGTCGGTCATCAACACGTCCACGTAAGGCAGCAGCGGCCGCAGCACCTCGCCGGGGCGCTCCAGCCCCGCCACCACGCCGAAATATCGATGGTCGGAGGCCAGCACCACGATCCGTTCATTACGGCCAAAAATCTTCTTCAAGCTCATACTGCTCTCCCTTCACAACTAAATGGGGGATTCCCTGCGGCTGAAAGTCTCAGCGCAAAACACTCTTATCAGTATAGAACAGGATCAAACGGCCCAGCAAAGTTCCAGGTCCTTGAATCGTGCGGGCGATTCAACGGCGGTGTTCAGGCTACAATCAGGCGATGGAGATTAATGCGAGAAGCCTGTCGCGGTTGGGGCTGGTGCTCGGCACGGCTAGCGAATACATTTTGCGTTATGGAGCCCGAAGACTTTTTGGACGGCTCACGGTTCAGGCCCGGGCCCAGTGGCTGCATCGGTGCTGCGGTCGCGGCCTGAGGCGGCTGGGAATTCCCGTCCAGGTCTCCGGGAAATTTCCTTCGCGCGGACTGATCGTCTCGAATCACTTGAGCTATCTCGACATTCTCATCTACAGCAGCATCTCGCCGTGCGTGTTTGTCTCCAAACGCGAAGTGCGCTCCTGGCCGGTGTTCGGGATCATGGCCGCCATCGCCGGCACTGTCTTTATTGATCGCGCGCGCAATGTGGACGCGCTGCGCGTGAACAATGAGATGTTGGAGACGTTGGCGCAGGATGCGGTTGTGGTTCTCTACGCCGAGGGCACCAGCAGCGATGGACACGGAGTTCTCCCCTTCCGCCCCGCGCTGTTCGATGGTGTGGTGAGGTCCGGCGTGCCCATTACACCCGCGCACATCCGCTATCGCTTGAGCGATGGCCGGCCAGAGGACGATGTTTGCTACTGGGGCGACCACTCGTTCCTGCCGCACCTGCTCAGGTGCCTCTCGCGCCACGGCTTGCAGGCGGCCGTGCAGTTCTCGGCTGAGTCCCGCACGTATGAAGACCGCAAAGTGGCCGCACAGCAGACGCACGACGCCGTTGCAAAGCTCGCGCAACAGGCTGCCGGTTAACAAGAATAGTATTGTCTGATGCGAGGATATTGCGGAGAGGCTGCGACCCCAACAGGGTCGGTGATCTTGCGGTACGGTTTCCGGGGGCGTTGCCCCAGACTCTTCACTTTAATCCCCTTCGGGGACGGTTCGTTCTGCTACTTTCCATCTCTTGCAAATCTTGTGAAAGCAGGCAAGGCAGAAATACCTTGAGCTTACTGTCAGCGCAGACTCTCCGGTCGCTGAAGACAAGCCGCAGCCTTATACTGCTTCCGGCCAGGCAATTCCCTTTAGCGCGAACAACTCGCGCGCCGAGGCGCGCGTCGCGCACTCGCTGCACATCCACACCGGAGGACCGTCGTCGACCACCGCCGCTTCACACTCCGATACATTCTGGCAGGACCAGCAGACTTCGATGGCATCCACCACGCGGCGAATGTTTCCACGCATTTCAATCAACTCCCGATATTCCGTTATTGAGACTGTCATAAGCCACCTCCACCTTCACCTACACGATAGCCGTGGCCAGATCGGCATTGAATAGCGCGGAAACCACATTCTTCACTAGTTCCGGAGTACTACCTCCAACATCTTTCGGCTTCTGCAAACCGAAGATTAATACTGTTCCCGATAATACCAATGCTGATTGTTTGGATTGTTACTTTTGAGAGACGGTTGCCTGCCAGGCAAAAGACTTAAGAATCAGGCACTGGAGGAGTGTGCGATCCCTCCAGTGCGTGACTAAGTTGGGTCCTGCTTTAAGAGGTGATGCGGTCGGGTACCGTGAAACTAGAACTCCCAGCGCAGTCCTGTCCGCAGTGTGGCCTTGGGCGCGAGGAAGCCTGCATTGTAGTATTCTTCGTTCAATAGATTGTCCACGCGGATGACGTAGCGCAGCGTGTGGCTCTCGCGCTCCAGCAAATCCGCGCTCGCCGTTAAATCCAAACGCGCATACCCGGCAAAGCGGTAGACGCCGGAAGGGAACGGAAACACGGAACCGAATAGAGGAAAGTCGTGATTGGAAACGGTGTACGTTTGCAGATGGAAATGCAGGCGGCGGGTCGGTTCCACCAGCACTCCGGCATTGAACTGATGATCGGAGACAGCAAACGCACGCGTGGTTCCGGCGGCGGTGGCGAAGGGTAGATCGGAGTTGGCCAGCGTATAGCCTGCGTTGATACTCAACATGCGGTGCGGCCGCGCGCGCACCATGAACTCCGTGCCGCGCGCAATGCCGCCACGTGTATTTACGTATCCGAAGAATCGTCCAAACGGATCGTTGGGCGTCCCGCCAAAATCAATGATGGTGTGCAGACGAGTGTAGAACCATGTCGCGCTCAACTCCAGGCGATCACGCCAGAGCTGCTGATCGACGCCTACGTCGATGAAGTTGGTGCGCTCCGCCTTCAGCAGCGGATTGCCGTAGTAGAAGCCGCGCCCGCCGCTGCCGTAGCGTTCATAGAGCGAGGGGGAGCGGAAGCCATTGCCCGCATGGGAGCGAAACTTGGTTCTCGTGCCGCGCACCAGATAGGCCAGCGAAGCATCCGCGGTGTAAGCCGTCGGCGCATCGAGTTCGCCCACGTTCGTGTAGGGACTGGGATTGCTGGTGCCAGCGGGAGCCGAAAACTCCGGCGTCGTCAGCGCGTAGAATTGCGCCTGTCCGCCGATCTGTATCTGCAAGCGTCCAGCGAACAGTCGTGCATGATTGCGCGCCTGCAACGCGAAGGTTTTCTGCGAGGCCACGGTGGTCTGCCCAAACTCCAGTTGGTCGATGGCGGTGCGGTCGTACTCTACTCCAAAGTGCAGCGTGTCGCTACCGGATGCGGCCAGCGCGTTGCGCCAGAACAGTTGCTCGTAGGAGCTGTCATAGCCGCCGGGATCGGTCGCGGCCGGTTCGCGGTAGCCGAGCGTGGCGGCCAGCGGATCAATGCCGGGGCCGTCATCGTAGCCGCGACGCACGCGCAGGCTCTGGAAGCCCGCCGACTGCCGCCAGAAATCTCCCGCCGCGAACTCCAGCCGCGCCGCGCCGGAGTAGAAACGCACGCGCTGGTGATAATCCGGGTCATTCAATTGCGAATAGAAATTGCCCTGCGGATATGGAAACACCTGCGCCTCGCGCACCAGCGTTCCAGCGGGCAGCGCGGGCAGATTGGCCAGCGGCGCGGGGCTTTCATTCAGATACGCGAAGCCGTCGGCGATCAGAAAACGCGCGAAGAGCCGTGCGCGCGGAGAGATGTCGATCCAGGTGGCCGCCGCGGCGTTGGTGTCGCGCGAGGCATCCTGACCATCCTGCCCCGAGAGATAATTCTGATGCGTCAGGTTGAGCGAGTAGGCCATACGGCGCGACCCGTTCAATTGGGTCCAGCCGGAGACGCCCGCGCTGGGCAACAGCAGTCCCAGCGAGCCGCCTTCGAGCGAGAGGAAGCCGGAGCGCGCGCGGTCGGCCAGGCGATCTGGTTGCCGCGTCTGCACGTTGACCACTCCGCCGATCGCATGTGTTCCGTAGAGCGACGACGCGGCCCCGCGCAGAACCTCCACGCGGTCCACTGAAGCCGCCGAAATCTCCGAGAGCA
Organism: Candidatus Sulfopaludibacter sp. SbA3; assembly: GCA_945865705.1. Classification (GTDB taxonomy): domain Bacteria; phylum Acidobacteriota; class Terriglobia; order 2-12-FULL-54-10; family 2-12-FULL-54-10; genus SHUM01. The sequence continues at coordinate 353 of CAMBEY010000167.1, read as the reverse complement.
GCGAGCGCGCCGAGCCTTTATTGTCGGAGGGGTCCGACAGGCGGAAGCCGTCAAGCTGAATGGCGGCGTCCTCGGGACGCAGGCCACGGAAGCGGAAGCTGGCGATGCCGGCGGGTCCGCCCAGTTGCTGGAGTTGCAGGCCGGGCACGGAGCGCAGCGCATCGGTGAGCGTTACCACGTCGCGCGCGCGCAGCTCCTCGCGCGTGATGATGGTGACGGACTTGGCCGTCTCCTCGGGAATTTCTGGAAGACCGGTGGCCAGCACGTTCACGCTCTGGTGAATCCCGGCGATTTCGAGAACCCATTCGAGTGAATCGCTATCGGATGGAAGAGTCAGGCGTTGGCTCTGCGTT
>CAMBEY010000166.1 GCA_945865705.1 Candidatus Sulfopaludibacter sp. SbA3 | reverse complement strand
CGGCGTGGTCTCCACTGACTACGGCGAGGGTGGAAGCTCGCAGCCCTCCAACCCCACAGCCGACCGCGGCCTCTCCGCGCTCCACGTCGGGCAGAACTTCGTGGTCAACGGCATCTATGCGGTGCCCTCGCTGCGCGACACGGGCTGGCTTCGCCTGCTGCTGGGAGGCTGGCAGATTTCCAACGTCTTCTCCGCCGCCTCGGGCATTCCCTTCTCGGCCCAATCGTCCGGCACCAACGCGCCAGATCTGAACCGCTCGACTGGACGGCAGCGGCCGGAATTGGCTGCTGGCCGCACCAATGACGATATCGTCAGCGGCACCTCAGCCGGCTGCACTGCTCCGGGTGGAGTGGTTACCATTCCCGCCGGCACGCGGCTGGGAACCCCGGATATGTATTTTGATCCATGCGCGTTTTTTTCTGCCGCCGCCGGGATTCTACGGTAACGCTGGGCGCAACATCATGATGGGACCCGGCCTGCTGAGTTTCGATCTTAGCTTGCAGAAGTCGTTTCCAATGGGCGGGCGGGGAGCCACTCAGTTTGAATTTCGCGCCGACATTTTCAACTTATTCAACCACGCCAACTTCGGCAGCCCCAGCGAGCCGGTGCTGAATCCCACCAACCGCAGGTACATCGCGGGCTCCGGACTTATCACCAAGACCACTACATCCGCCCGGCAATTACAACTTGGATTGCGACTAACGTTTTGAGGCGCGAGCATTCATTTCAGAAAACTGAAGGAGAAAAAATGAGTTTACTCAAGTGTCGGAAGCAGCTTCTCTGCACCATCGTATGGCTGGCGATCGTTTATTGTTTCGGGACCAGCAACCTGCACTCGCAGGCAGCAGGAGGCCGCAGCGAAGCCGTGGTCTCATTTCCCACAGAGGACGGTAAAACTATTTGGGGGACACTGCATCTGCCTAAGGCAGGCGGGTCGCGAGTTCCCGGCATCGTGATGTTCGCCGAAGCGGGTTGGATCGTCCGCACGACCTTGGAGGCGCCCGGGCGCGAGATGGCGGAGAAGTATGGCATGGCTGTGCTCACCGCCGACCATCGCGGCAATGGCAGGAGCCTCAATGGAAAACAGTTCTATACCTACTCCCCGGAGGAGAAAGACGGGTTGCAGCTCGACTATCGCGGTGCCGTCAAGTTTCTTTCCTCGCAAAAGATGGTGGACCCGCTGCGCATCGGCGTACTCGCGGTTGGTATCGGCGGAAATTACGCCGTTCTGGAAGCGGCCCACGACCCTGCCATTCAAGCGCTCGTGCTGGTCTCCACCACCTTGGGAGAAACCGGGCGGGAAGTGCTCCGGTCGCGGCCCGATCTACCCATCTACTGCATGGCCGGCCCCGACAACAAAGAGGATTTTCGCGTGATGGCGGATATCTTTTCACTCTCTGCGCACAAGGACAGCAGGTTTGTGCAGACGCACAGTGGACACGGCACCGGTATGTTCAGCCGCACGGTCGGCTCCTGGGTGGATGTCGAAAAGTGGTTCGTGGCGAATGTCAAAGCCGTGGGCATTGAGTCGGAGATCACTCTGAAAACCAGTGATGGGTGGAAGCTGCACGGGCACCTGCGTGTGCCGGACGATCTGGCCGCTGGCGTGCGTGTCTCCGCGGTGGCGTTCTCGCATGGAGCAAATCATGATCAGGACACCTTCATGGACTTCACCAAGACGCTGGCCAAGGCCGGTATTGCCAGTATTATCTATGATCGGCGCGGGCGCAATTCGGACCCCAATGAACCTCGACCACAGTTCGCGGGTGGCGGACTCGGCGACGATTCTCTTGATCTGAAGGCCGCGATCGACTATCTCGCGGCGCAAAAAGAAGTGGATGCCGGGCGCATTGGCGTGGTGGGAGCGACGGCTGGCAACCAGCCGGTCTTCAAGGCTGCCATTGACGATATGCGGATCAAGACCATCGTCGCATTGACGCTCGAGAACATTTCCGGCACCGTGACGCAGGCCGTCACCACGCGTGATATTCCCATTTTCTACATTGCCAGCACGGAGGACTTGAACACCACGCGCGAACCTCCCGAGCATCCTTACCTCGCCGATAACTCGCGCGACGCCTACCGCATCAGCAAGAACCGTTGGTCGCAGTTTTTGCTTTACGACGACGCGGGCCGCGGCTCGGAGATGGTCAAGGAAAAACCGGAGATCGAAGGTATGATGGTGCGCTGGTTTCTGGACAAGCTGGGCGCAGCGGCCAAGGCTGGGAAATAAATCGATATCGCCGAAATAATGGGAGGACATTTCATGACAGGTCGAGTTGATAAGAAAGTTGGAACATTGCGCGGCTGCGCGTCCGCCAACATTGCCCTGGCGATTCTGCTGGGGTCCCTTTGCGCGGGCGCAGGCAAAGCCCTCGCCCAGGATTCACGCACAGCGCTGCCGGAGGGCAAGCATTCCATCAAGCCGTTCCATATTTTCGGAAACATCTATTACGTGGGCCTGAACGACAATACTTCGTATCTCATCACTTCTCCCCAAGGGCATATCCTGCTCGATATGACTTATGAGTCAGGCGTGCCGCATATCCGCAAGAACATTGAAAGCCTCGGCTTCAACATAAAAGACATCAAGTACCTCATCAACGCTCACGCGCACACCGATCATGTCGGGGGGCTGGCCCAGTTCAAGGAACTGACCGGCGGCAAAGTCTTCGCCATGGCCGAAGATGTCCCTGCCATCTCCGGCGGCGGCCGCACGGACCATCGCAACAAAGACGGCAAGGAACAGTGGAGGCCCGTGAAAGTGGATGAAGCGCTGAAGGACAACCAGACCGTGAGCCTGGGCGGCAATGTTCTCACAGCGCACCTGACTCCAGGTCACACCAAGGGCTGCACCACATGGACCACCACCGCTGAAGAAAATGGCAGGAAGTATAACGTGGTGTTCGTGTGCAGCGTGGGGCTTTCCGGCATCGGCATCAACACGGGCGTTACGCTCCTGAACAATCCGAAGTATCCCGCCATGGCGGATGACTTCGCTAAATCGTTCAAGTTCCTGAAGACCCTGCCGGTGGAAGTGTTCCTGGCATCGCATGGAAGCTTCTTTAGCATGGCCGAGAAGATACAGCGTGCCGAGAAGGGTGGCGGCGCGCAGGTGTGGGTTGACCCCGCGGGCTACAAGACTTATCTGGACAACGCGGAAAAGGCGTACCTCGCTGAAATTGCAGCGGAACGCGCCAGTTCTCGATAGCCTCAGTTTTTACTTTCCTGAGTCAGGCAGATTCAAAAATACCCCTGAGTGTGGGGAGCACACCTGAATACTGAATCTCCTTGACAATGGCTGGTAACGCGTATAATTTGGCTTCGAATGTAGCCTTACTTTCTGGAGTAAGTTCGCGATCTCAACAGCGTTTCTTGGAATATTGATCTCACTTAGGCGATATCGCCAATTCGATACAAACTGAAAAGTTCAGGAGGGATATATGCGCTCGGTAAAAATCCTCGTAGGATTGTCCGCCAGCTGGCTACTGTTCTCTGTCGTAGCGTTCACGCAGCTTACGACAGGCACAATCTCCGGAGCGGTCATCGATCAAAGTGGTGCTTCCGTGCCAGATGCCTCCGTGACCATCAAGAACGTCGATACTGGGTTGTCCAGAGCGACCGTGACCAATGCGCAGGGCCGATACGAAGCATCGAATCTTCCCATTGGAAAATATGAAATCAGCGTGGGAATGGCCGGATTTCAGACCAGCGTGCGAACGGGGATCGAGCTGACCGTGGGACGACACGCGGTGATCGACATGGCGTTACAGGTTGGCGAAGTAGCCCAATCCATCACCGTCAGCGGCGAAGCGGCCTACGTGGAGACCACGACAGCGACGGTGTCACATCTGGTGGACGAAAAGCGGGTGGAAGAGCTTCCATTGACTAATCGCGACCTAACGCAGTTAGCCTACCTTCAGCCGGGAGTTCTCCGGATTCCGCAATTCGGAGAGTCCACTCCTCAGGGCGGCATGGGCGAAAAAATTTCGGTGGGCGGCTCGCGCGGAACACAGAATGTGTATCTGCTCGATGGAGTGATCAGTGGCGATCATTCCGGGAACCCTCAAGGGGCTACTTCCGGATACGCCGGAGCGGAAACGGTAAAGGAGTTTCTCGTCATTACCAACAATTACTCGGCTGAATATAAAAGCGCGGCCGGCGCGATTGTGAGCGCGGTGACCAAATCCGGGACGAACGATTTTCACGGGTCGTTATTTGAATTCCTGCGCAATGACAACGTGGACGCCACCAATTTTTTCAATAATGCCGTCCCTGGCCTTCGGAAATCGGAGTTCAAGAGAAACCAGTTCGGTGGTTCGCTGGGCGGCCCAGTACTTCGCGACCGTACATTTTTCTTCGCCAGCTACGAAGGCCTGCGAGAACAATTGGGTTCCACTGAGACTGTGCGCGTGCCCACTGTGGAGGCACGCAGAGGCGTACTGCCAAACCGCACTGTCAGCGTGAACCCATCCGTGGCTCCATTTCTGGCGCTGTATCCAGTCCCTGGAGAAGGTAATAGCATTTTCCGCGAACTTACCGATGGGACGATTCAAATTGCTGGCCCCCGCACCCAACCGACACTCCAGGATTTTGTCGCCGTCCGCATGGATCATCAGCTTTCCGCCGGGAAAGCCGGTTCGCTCTCAGGGACTTACAATTTTGATGACAGCGAGCGATCCCCATACGGTGTGCTGGGGGACGTTGGGGCAGCCGGCGCGGCCAGCAGGAAACACATTCTGGCGGTCCGACACACCAGCGTCATTTCCCCCACTTTACTCAATGAGTTCAGCTTCGGATTTACAGTGAACGATCCGCGGGGAGCCATCCCACTGACGGAAAAGGATTTCAGCAGGGTGCTCTTTGTGCCTTCGCGCGCGATCCTGGGTGAAATTATCGCAGGGGATCTATCCACCATCGGATACCGCCAGGGACGCAGGAGTTTTAACCAGAAGAGCCTGTCGTTCAAGGAAGGAGTCTCAATAGTACGTGGCAGCCATTCGATGCGATTCGGCGCGGAGCTGCTTCGCTACGGATATGATTATGAAATCTTCGGGCAGGGATTTGCCGGTTCGTACACCTTCAATACGTTGGAGACTTACCTCACTGGAACTCCGGCGCGTTTTCAGGCACTGCTGCCCGGAGGCGATGATACGCGGAAACGCCTGGCCCAGATTGTCTTTGGCGGCTATGCTCAGGATAACTACAACGTTGCACAGTCACTGACACTGAATCTCGGACTACGGTATGAGTTCGCGACTGTTCCCAAGGAGTTGGATGGCGAGTCGGCGTCGCTGGTAAATTTCAATGATAGTCAGGTCACAGTGGGACCGCTGTTCACGAATGCTACACTGAAGAGCTTTAGTCCGCGAGTGGGTTTTGCATGGGCACCGTGGGACCGCAAGACGTCGTTCCGCGGCGGTGCCGCTATTTTCTACGAATTTCCTGGACTCTACCACATTCAGACTTCCATCAGCAGCATGCCTCCGTTCAATCTGTTGGGTGATGCCCGCGACACCGACGCCATCGCGGCGGGCACCGTGCTGCGCTTCCCTAACGCCTATACCACGCAGGAAGCATTGTTGCGCGCGCAGCCCAGCATTCGCACGATGGAGTTCAATCAGAAGAATATGACCACCTACCGTTGGAGTTTCACGATTCAACGCGAATTGGGCCGCGACTTGATCGCAACGCTGGGCTATACGGGTTCTCGCTCGTTGCACCTGTGGCAGCAATCGGTAACCAACATCAACAAATGGCAAGGCTGGCCTGATAATCCTACCGGCGCAAAATTCTGGCCCGCAATTACTGGAACGAACTTGATCAATCCGAGGTTTAATGATATTCGGCTTCAGTCACCTAACGCGAATTCGTTTCACCACGACCTCGCGTTCGGGCTCGTCAAGCGGCTTAGCCAGGGTTTCCAGGTGCAGCTTGCCTATACGTTTTCGAAGACCATCGACCAGTTTTCTGGGCTAACCAACAGCGGCGATAACCTAGCGCAGACGCAGCGTGGAATCTATGGCTGGGATATGCAGCTTGCGCGAGGGCCGGCCCAGTTTGACATTCGCAACAGCCTTGTAACCAATTTCTCTTACGAACCTTCCTTTGCCGCCAATACCACTGGTATCGCCGGAATGCTGGCAAAGGGATGGCAGTTGAATGGCATCATGACGCTTTCAGATGGTTATCCTCTGTCGGTCTTTGATGAGCGCACGGTTCAGCGCAATCGCATCAGCAACGTGGAGGCACTGCGCGTGGACCTGATTCCCGGAGGAAATGCCAACCCTGTACTCGGCGGTCCCAACGGGTATTTTGATGTCACTCAGTTTGCAGCTTCACAACTTGGTTATTTTGGGAACCTGGGGCGCAATACGATGGTCGCGCCAGGTTACGCAACTCTAGATGCCTCGGTGTTCAAGAATTTTGATTTCTCGGAGCAGTCGCGGCTGCAATTCCGAGCCGAGCTATTTAATCTGCTGAATCGCGCAAATTTTGGAGAACCGTCCACCAGCATTTTCACGACCGCAGGCGCTCCGAATGGCGCTGCCGGAC
>CAMBEY010000165.1 GCA_945865705.1 Candidatus Sulfopaludibacter sp. SbA3 | reverse complement strand
GCTGGCCTGGCGGATCGTTGCGAAGTGCAGTTGGCCTACGCCATCGGCGTCGCCGAGCCTGTCTCCATTATGGTAGAGACCTTCGGCACCGGCGCGATCCCGCAAGCGAAGATCGAAGCGCTGGTGCGCGAGCATTTTTCGACCACGCCCAAGGGCATCATCGACTACCTGAACCTGCGCCGGCCCATCTACGAACTCACGGCCGCCTTCGGACACTTCGGACGGCACGAACCCAGCTTCACTTGGGAGCTGACCAACAAGGCCGAGGAACTGCGGCAAGCCGCCGGCGTAGCCATAACGGCGGGCGCGCGCCGCTAGGAATTTACAGACCCGCGACCGAAAGGGAGCGGTGCTCAATCAATTCGTTCAGCAATATGCCAAGCGACGCACAGAATTTGTCGCTTTGCATTGGCAATCAACATGCAGTAATTTCAACCGGGCCTGCCTCGCGCAGGCCCTTTTCCCAAACGCTTCAAGCAATCTATCCGCCGCGCCGAACGGCATTAGCTGAACGGCAGGGGCGAGAATCAACGGAGAGTCTGAATGGCAGAATTGCGCAAGGGTACTTATGATGTGAAAGATTTGAAACTGGCCGATGAAGGCAAACGCCGCATCGAATGGGCTGGGCAATCCATGCCTACCCTGGCCATTATTCGCCAGCGTTTCCTCAAGCAGAAGCCGCTGAAAGGCATGCGAGTCTCGGCGTGCTTGCACGTAACCACCGAGACGGCCAACCTGGCCATCGCGCTGAAAGATGGCGGAGCCGATGTGGTCTTGTGCGCGTCGAATCCGCTGAGCACGCAGGATGAGACCGCCGCCGCGCTGGTGAAGCACTACGGCATCTCGACATTCGCTATCAAGGGCGAGAACAACAAGACGTACTACTCGCATCTGGAAGCCGCGCTGAAGCATCGCCCGCACATCACCATGGATGACGGCGCCGATCTGGTAACGCTGGCGCTGACCAAAGGCAAGGAGTATGCCAAGCAGATTATCGGTGGAACGGAAGAGACCACCACGGGCGTCATTCGCCTGCGCAGCATGGCCGCTGAAGGCGTCTTGCAGTACCCCATCATGGCGGTGAATGACGCCGACACCAAGCACATGTTCGACAACCGCTACGGGACGGGGCAGTCCACGCTGGACGGCGTGCTGCGCGCCACCAACGTGCTGCTCGCTGGAATGCGCGTCGTCATCGCCGGCTACGGCTGGTGCGGACGCGGCATCGCCAGTCGCGCACGCGGCATGGGTTCGCATGTGATCGTAACGGAAGTCGATCCCACGCGCGCTCTGGAAGCCGTGATGGATGGTTACGAAGTGATGCCGATGCCCGTTGCGGCCTCGACCGGCGACCTGTTCATCACCGTAACCGGCGACAAGAACGTGCTGACGCACCAGCACTTCGTCAAGATGAAGGACGGCGCCATCGTCTGCAACTCCGGCCACTTCAACGTCGAGATCGACATCCCCGCGCTGACGAAACTCGCCAAGTCGCGCCGCATCGCGCGTCCCTTCGTCGAGGAATTCAAGCTGGCCAACGGCCGCCGCATCTACCTGCTCGCCGACGGCCGCCTGGTGAACCTCTCCTCCGCCGAGGGCCACCCCGCATCGGTGATGGACATGAGCTTTGCCGATCAGGCCCTCTGCGCCGAGTACATGGTGAAGAACGCCAAGAAGCTCGAGAAGAAGGTCTACGACGTGCCCAAAGCCATTGACCAGCAAGTCGCCAAGATCAAGCTGGAAGCCATGGGCATCAAGATAGACAAGCTGACCCCCGAGCAGGTGAAGTACCTCGCGAGCTGGTCGGAAGGTACTTAGTTTACTTCCGGGTAGTTTTTGAGTTGTACTGTGTCAAAATGTCGCCAGATGAATGCGTGTGATTTGGCTGGCCCGCGCGTCCCGGTGGAATTCAGCCCGGCAAAAATTTGTCGCCATGGAATCCGTTGATTTCATAAGGTTAATTTCGTGTGCTGATAAGGGTTTTGCCGGGCTTTCTTGACTTTTGAGCGATTCGAGGTACACTTAGGCCATGAAGACTGATTTCCTCTTTGCGAATCCGGCATTTGTCGTTGGCATCGGCAGACTGGTGGGCTTCTTTGGCGTCTCGGATGTTTACAATGAGAGCGCCTCAACTCAGGAAGCAGATGCGCGTGGTATGTATGCGGATTTCAGAATCACCGGAGAAGATATCGCAGCCGCAATTCAGCATGCGAAGTCCGAGGATTCATCCCGCCAGCTTAACCTCTTCAACGTAGCCTAATCTCCAAGGGTGCCCCTTGAATGAGCAAGAATAAGAGCATTCAGGTCAGGCAACAACAAATCAATATCCAGCAGTTTCAAGGGCCAATCCCTCCTCCCGAAATCCTTGCCCGGTACGACGAAGTGATTCCTGGCGGTGCGGATCGTATACTTGCTATGGCTGAACGGCAAGCAGCCCACCGGCAGGAACTCGAAAAGCGCGTCATAACTTCCAATATTACGGGTGAGCGCTGGGGCGCTGGCCTCGGATTTGTCTTAGCCATGACCGCCTTGATCGGCGGGTTCTATTTGGTGGGTACAGGTTACGGCAGCGTGGGTATAGCATCCATAATTTCAAGTCTTGCTATTCCCGCCGGCGCATTTGCCTATGGCAAGTACCAGCAGAAGCAGGAACGAGCCGAGAAGGCACAACAATTTACTGGAAACCCGGAACACCGCCAGCTACAGGATTCCTAGTCATCCGCTTCGGTTTGGTTTGCCGTGTCCTTTTGACTTGAGGAGTTTCCCTGATGCACGACTTCGCTGAACGGGTTCTTTCCCTGCTCGACAGACGCGAGGTCGGTTATGCCGACGTGCGCGTGATCGAATCGCGTGATCGCACGATATCAACCAAGAACGGCAAGATGGGCACGGCAGCGTCGGATGAGTCGCTCGGGTTGGGTGTGCGCGTACTAGTGAATGGTTGCTGGGGATTTGCCTCAACGGATGATCTATCGCGGGACTCGCTTGCTGCTGTTGCCAAGCGCGCGGTGGAAATCGCTCGCGCCAGCGCGCGTGCCAAGAAGGAAGACATCGTGCTGGCCGACGAGCCTGCCGCAAACGTAAATTGGATTTCGCCCTGCCAGATTGATCCGTTCTCCACTTCCATCGAAGCGAATCTTGATCTGCTGCTGCGTGCTGACGCCGAGATGCGCGCGGTGCAGGGCATCACGCTGGCCGAGGCGTCGCTCAACTTTCGGCGCGCGCGCCAACTCTTCATGAGTACCGAAGGCTCGGTGATTGAGCAGACGCGCGTCATCACCGGCGTGGGCATTGAGGCGCACTGTTACGCCGATGGCGACATTCAGTCGCGCAGCTATCCCAACTCGTTTCGCGGGCAGTATCAACTGCGCGGCTACGAGCTGGTCGGCGAGATGGACATTGTGGGCAACGCGCGCCGCATCGCCGAAGAGGCCGTCGCGTTGCACAAGGCCGACCAGTGCCCGCAGGGCAAACGCACGTTGATCCTCGATAGCTCGCAGCTTGGCTTGCAGATTCACGAATCCATCGGGCATCCCATCGAGCTCGACCGCGTGCTGGGCATGGAGGCCAACTACGCCGGCACCAGCTTCCTCACGCTCGATAAATTGAACAATCTGAAGTACGGCTCGGAGATCGTCAACGTGGTCGCGGACGCGCGCCTCGAACACGGCCCTGGACTCGGGACATTCGCCTACGACGATGAAGGCGTGGCCGCGCAATGCACCGACATCATCAAAGACGGCCAGTTCCGCGGCTACCTGACTTCGCGCGAAACCGCCGCGATGGTCGGCGCGAAAAACTCCGGCGTGGCTTCATTACGCTCCGGGGGAACGATGCGCGCCGAAGGCTGGAATCGCATCCCCATGATCCGCATGACCAACATCTCGCTGCTGCCCGGCACGTGGAAGCTAGACGACCTCATCGCCGACACCGACGACGGCATCTACATGGAGACCAACCGCAGTTGGTCCATCGACGACCGCCGCTACAACTTCCAGTTCGGCTGTGAGTTGGGCTGGGAGATCAAGGGCGGCAAGAAAGTACGGATGCTCAAGAACCCGAGTTACTCAGGGATCACTACGGAGTTCTGGAATAGTTGTGACGCGATCTGCAACAAGGACCACTGGACGCTGTGGGGCACGCCGAACTGCGGCAAGGGCCAGCCCTCGCAGACCATGGGCACCGGCCACGGCGCCGCGCCCGCGCGCTTTCGCAACGTGAACGTGGGAGTGGCCTATGGGGGATAGCAATCGCACCGTAGTCCACCAGCCTAAAATTGTCATTCCGAGCGTAGCGAGGAATCTGCTTTGGTTCACAGAGCCGCGCGCGTCAGCAAGTGGACACGTCCGCAACAGCAGATTCCTCGCTGCGCTCGGAATGACAGTCTTATGAGGATGCTTAGGGTGCAGAGAGTAGGGTTTTGTTTTTATGATTGATCCACAGCGTTGTCAGGAAATATTTGCCGAGTTACTCAAATACTCACAGGCCGATGAGACGGAGTTACTCATCGGCGGGGGTACTCACTCGCTGACTCGCTTCGCTAATAATACGATTCACCAGAATGTGGCAGAGGAAGGCTACGCGCTCTCGGTGCGATGCGTCTTCGGACAACGCACAGCGCGCGCCACGACGAATCGTTTTGATGTGGAGTCGCTGAAGCGCGTGGTGGCCGAGGCGTCCACTCTGGCGCGTCAACAGCAGCCCGACCCGGAGTTGCTGTCCATGCCTGGTCCGCAGCAGTACGAACCCGTGCATCGTTACTTCGTGGCCACTTCGCAGGCGTCAGCGGATGAGCGCGCGCAGGGCGCGGTCTCCGCGATACGCATCGCCGAGCGAAACAGACAGGTGGCTGCGGGCACGCTCTCCACGGGCGAAGCAATGCACGCGCTGCTCAATTCGCGGGGCCTGACGGCATACTATCGCGGCACGAACGCTGAATTCTCCTTCACTGCCACAGCGCCCAGCAGTACCGGCTGGGCCAAGCAGTCCACGCCGGATCTGCGCGACATCAATCCCGGTGAGCTTGCGGAAGAGGCCTGCCGCATCGCCGCGCGCAGCGCCGAGCCGCGCGAGATTCCGCCTGGGCGATACGTAACAATTCTCTCGCCCGCCGCTGTGCTCGATCTGGTTGGGTTCATGTTCTGTGATTTTTCCGGGCAGGCGCTGCGCGATCAGCGCGGTTTTCTGACTGGGCGCGTCGGCGAGAAACTCTTCGGCGAAAACATCTCCATCACCGACGACGCTTATCACGCGCTGCAAACCGGCGCGCCGTTTGATGGCGAAGGCATCCCGCGCCAACGGCTGAATCTGGTTGAGAAGGGTGTGGTGAAGGAGCTGGCCTACTCGCGCCAGTCGGCCAAGCACGCCGGCGTCGCGCTCACGGGCCACGGCTTCTCGCTGCCGAATGAGATGGGCGAGTTTCCCATGAACATTGTCATTGCGGGCAGCACTCACTCGATTGATGAGATGATCGCGTCCACCGAGCGCGGCATTCTGGTAACGCGGCTGTGGTACATCCGCGAAGTCGATCCCTACAAGAAGATACTCACCGGCATGACTCGCGACGGGACATTCCTCGTGGAGAACGGCAAAGTTCAGCACGGCATCCGCAACTTCCGCTTCAACGAAAGCCTCGTGGACCTGCTGAACGCGGTGGAGATGATGTCGAAGCCCGAGCGCTCGAGCGGAGAAGAATCCTTCCCCATGGTCGTCCCCGCGATGAAGGTGTCGTCGTTCCACTTTACCGAAGCAACTAAGTTTTAAGCTTTCTCATTAGCGACATGGTTCTGACGCACCACCTGTTTGACAGTTCCGTACAGTCGCCGTTAGACTGAACGGTATTCTAGATAGTTTGTTCTTAATAGACAGGCAGGGTTCATGGCGCTTCCGAAGGAGTATCTGGGCTATCTGGTGCCCGAGCTGGTCAAGCGGCTGGAGAAGTCCGGCAAAGTGACTTTGTTGAATCAGCCTGCGGCCGTCGAGCGTGTGCATCAGGTGTTTCAGGATGAATTCGCGCGCGAGGATCGGCTGAATCAGGAAGTGCGCGAGCATCTGGAGAAACACAACGAGCAGATTCGCCGCGACGCGCTTTCTTACCAGGAGCTTTACAAGCTGGTGAAGAAAGAGTTGATGAAGAAGCACAAGATGGTTCCCATGCGCCCGGAAGACGGGACCAAGATTTCCCGCGACAAGGCCATCGATCTCTCGCATCAACTGGCCAAGGGCCTGATTACGCTCAAACAAGCGGTGAAATTAGTGGGCGATCCGAACGATTTTCGGCTGGAGATATTGAAGGAAATGCAGGCGATTCTGCGCGAAGAGTTTGCGATGGATCAGGCCGTACGGGATAAAATCCGCTCCCAGAAGCGGGAGATCGCCGAGATGAGCGAAGAGTGGGATATTCTCTTCAAGAAATATTATCAGGATGAGTTGCGCAAACTAGGTGTCGCGCCACCTGTCCAGCCCTCCCAGCAAGCCCTCAACCAAAAGATATAGTTTGCCGTGCCACGCCGGTGCCGCGAACGGTGCCGCGTGACAGTGCCGCGTGACAGTGCCGCGCGCGTAAGCAAGCGGGCCGATGGAACCGAATGT
>CAMBEY010000164.1 GCA_945865705.1 Candidatus Sulfopaludibacter sp. SbA3 | reverse complement strand
CTTTCTTGACGGCCAACTGCCCGGCGAGCAGCGTGTTGGTGAAGGTGCAGACCACTTGATCGCCGCGATTGACGTCCACGTTCGTGGTGATCGCCACCACGTTGTTCACCAGCACCGTGCCGCTCGAATCCACGCAGGTGACGCGCTTGGTGTAATTCTCAAAAATCGTGTTGGCACCCGCCGCCTCGCTGGCGATGTGCGTGTTCGCATCCAAGGGAACCATGCCGGTGCCTTGTCCGCAAGAGGCGTCGCCGCCGTTGACCACCGAATTTAGGTAGTTGGTGCCGTCAACTTTCAAATTGAACTCAAACAGCTCATTTAATGGCGGAGAGGGTGGGACGCCTATCGAACCCTTATCTGAGAAAAGTCCCAACTTGACTGCCGCTCAGACGCAAACAGTTCTACGAAACTTGTCCAATGGGCCAGGCGTATCGGGGGATACCCCAATTTACATGTTGTTAGGGATAGTGGTTGTAGAAGACGAAGCATACATGGGGCTGGGCTAACCAACGCAAATCATGGGGGATTTTCACTCGCGCGGGTCCCAAAATCCGACTCTGCAGCGGATTGTTATGGATGCCAACAGACTGTCACCATAGGAATTAGGTCCACTGCCACTCGTGGCACTGCAATTGCTCACATCATCTTAGTCGCGCCTCTGGGTCTATGTGGACGGTCCAGGGGTAATCGACCGCAGAGGGACCATCATCCCGCATTGTGCTCAAGAAGGAGCGCGAGCTTGAATTTTCAACGCCTGGTTCAAAACTTGTTAATTGGAGCACTTGTGGGATTGAGTGGGCAGCCGGGCCACGGCCAAAATCGGAGTTCAGAATTGAACCCCGGCGGCAAGATTTCAGAAATTCCAACCAGCCAAACACAACGAAGCCGGCAATCTATCGTCTCAGCGCAAATTGAACCAGTCTCGCCTCAAACTGTCACGCTTTCAGAACTGTTGGAAGAAGTGCTCCGAAGCCAACCCGAGATTCGCGCTGCGCAAAAACGGTTTGAAGGCAGCCGACTGCGGCCTTCCCTTGTCAGTTCACTGCCCGATCCCATTCTTAGTATTGCCTCCAACAATATTGGCAACCCAATTCCCGCAACGACAGTTGGTGAAGAGGACATGAGCCTCGTTGGGGTCTCCTTTATGCAGGAAATCCCCTTCCCAGGAAAATTACAACTTCAAGGCAAGATGGCGGAGAAGGAAGCCGAAAGCTACTGGCATGAGTATCAGGACACACAGTTGAGGGTAATCTCAGAACTGAAGCAGGCTTATTATCACTGGCACTTCGTCCATCAGGCACTCGCAGTGTTGCAAAGAAATTTCGATCTGCTCAGCCAGTTCTCGAAAATTGCCGAGGCGCGCTACGGGGTCGGACAAGGTATTCAGCAGGACGTGCTGCGTGCCCAGACGGAGCTATCGCAGTTGGCTCGACGCCGCGTGGAATTGGAACAGCAACGAGACTCCTTGGTGGCAATGATAAACACCTCGCTAAACCGGCCGCCGGATTCGCCACTGGGAGTGCCCGCTGAAATTCCGAAGTTGGAACTTTCCGCCACACTGAGTGAATTATACGAAGCGGTGCAACGTCAGTCTCCGCGCCTGGGCAAAAGTCAGGCGAAGATCGAGCAGAACACGTTCGCGCTAAACCTCTCGCGCAAGGAGTATTACCCTGACTTTTCCGTTGAAGCGGGATGGGCCTCACGCGGGCGGCTTCCCAACATGTGGGAGACGCGAATTGATGTACGTGTTCCTCTCTACTTCTGGAGAAAACAGCGATATATGGTACGAGAGTCAGCGCAGGCAGTGGAGGAAGCACGGCACGAGTACGATGCCACACGGCAATCATTGCTCCTTCGCGTCAAAGACGACTACCTGATGGCCAAGGCGAGCGAACAGTTGCTGGAGCTGTACACAGGGACCCTCATACCGCAAGCCACGCTCACGTTGGAGTCCGCGATGGCCAGCTATCAGGTTGGCAACCTGGATTTCCTGTCGCTGCTAACCACCTTCCAAAATGTCCTGAATTATGAGCTTGAGTATTACGACCAATTCGCCAGTTTCCATGTGGCTCTGGCGCGTCTTGAGGAAACAACGGGCCGTCAAGTTGACCGTTGAATGCCTGCTGGAGGACTTATGGCAACGAGGAACAGGATAGTCGTCCTGCTATGGATAGCCATCTTCAGCATGGGTGCCAAGGGACAGTCTCAGATCCCGGGAGTTGCGCTGCAAGTTCGCCATGACCACGCTCTTGGTGGCTGCATTGGAACGCTGCTCATGGACGAGCGCGGCGTGAGATATGAGACGAAGCACCAGAAAGACGCAATGACTTGGAGCTATGAAGACATCAAGCAGTTTCAAATCGGGCCAGATCGCCGCATCAATCTTCATACATATGAGGACCGCAGCAATTGGCGGCTGGGCGCCGACAGGGTTTTCGAGTTTACCTGGGCCGAAGAGACTATCACCGTCCAGCAGGTGTACAACTCTCTCGCGTCCCAGACCAAGCGTCCCATAGCGGCATTGCTGACTCCTGCCGAAGTCGGATCGATCAGGTTTGATTTATCGGTCAAACACCTCGGAATCCTAAAAGGAAATCAAGGGCGACTACAGTTCTCCGAAAGCGGAATTGTCTTTCGGGCCAGTGATGATCGCCGAAGTCAATCGTGGCGCTACGAGGACATGGAAAGCATTTCCTCTGGAGGCCCTTACGACCTTACGCTTACGACCTACGAGCAGCAGCGATTCCATTATGCCTCTCGGCGCGTGTACAACTTCCAGCTCAAAGAACCGCTTCAACGAGATCGCTATGACTCTCTCTGGCGATTTGTGAATCAGAAAAAGGGGTACGGGTTCCTGCTGACAGAAAAAATCAACGCGCTGGATTAGCAGGGGGATGGGTACGGAATTATGACGCAACACAACACCTCGTTCCTGCTAATCCTGCTGTTGAGCATGTTGGCAGGATGTTCAACCGGGCAAGCACCGGAGCAACACACGCCGGATGCGCACGCCACGCCCGCGCCTGAGGCCCGCCCGCAAACCGCAGTCGCTGGATATGGCGCGGTGGAACTCGATCCCCAGCAGGCGCAACGCATGGGTGTGGTTACGGAACGAATCGGGTATCGGGATTTTACTTACACGATTCGCACCGTCGGCGTCGTCGCTCTCGACGAGACTCGCGTCACCCACGTGCAGACGAAATTCAGTGGATGGATCGAAAACCTTTTCGTCGATTATGTCGGCAAACCGGTACACGCAGGACAGCCGCTGTTTTCCATCTACAGCCCGGAACTCGTCGCAACGCAGCAAGAGTATCTGCTGGCGCTGAGGAGCCTGGACATCAGAGCGGGAGGAGGGTTGGCCGGTGCATCCCAAGATTGGGCTCGCCGTCTGGTGGCGGCTGCGCGAAGCCGCCTAGACCTATGGGACATTCCTTCCGAGGAAGTCGCCAGAATTGAAAAGGACGGCGTTCCGCTCCGCACGCTGATCATCAACTCGCCGCGGGAGGGAGTCGTACTTTCCAAGACTGCCGTTGAGGGTATGAATGTGGAGCCGGGCATGGATATGTTTGTCATCGCGGACCTATCCACCCTATGGCTCCAAGCGGACATATACGAGCGGGATTTACCTCACGTTCGCCTCCAACAGAAATGCGTGCTCACTATGGAAGCTTTGCCCGGCCAAACTTTATTCGGCGTGGTGGAGTTCATCAGCCCGGTAGTCGAAGAATCGACGCGCACGGCCAAAATCCGGCTGCAACTCGACAACCGCGAAGGGCTGCTGAAGCCCGGCATGTACGGCACAGTTCAGGTCGCCCACGAAATGGCCAAGGGACTGGCTTTGCCGGAAGCGGCTTTGATTGACACCGGCACAAGAAAGATCGTTTTCGTCGCAGCCGGAGACCGACGGTTCGAGCCGCATGAGGTGCAGGTTAGAAGCGAATTGGATGGCTTCTACCAGATACTGTCCGGCCTCTCGGAAGGCGATGCCGTCGCAGTCGGCGCCCAATTTTTGCTCGATTCCGAGAGCAAGCTGCGAGCGACTGGCGGCACAGTTTCCGGACATGGAGGCGGTCACTCAGCCGCCCCCGATGAGCAGCGCAAAGGCGAGAAATAAATGGTTGCGAAGCTGATCGAGTATTGCGCAAGAAACACGTTGGTTGTGGGAATCTGCACCGCGCTCGCGCTGGTGTGGAGCGGGTGGGCGATCACTCGCACGCCGCTTGATGCGCTTCCCGATCTATCCGATACCCAAGTCATCGTCTTCAGTGAATGGATGGGCCGCAGCCCGAACCTCGTCGAGGACCAGGTTACCTATCCGCTGGTGACCGCATTTCTGGCCGCGCCGAAAGTAAAACTCGTGCGCGGCTTCACGATGTTCGGCATGTCCTTCGTTTACGTGATTTTCGAAGATGGCACGGACATCTATTGGGCGCGCAGCCGCACCTTGGAATATCTATCTAAGTTGCAGGGTAAACTGCCGCCGGGCGTCACCCCGCAGTTGGGGCCCGATGCAACTGGTGTCGGATGGATTTACGAGTATGCGCTGATTGATGAGAGCGGGACGCGCAACTTGCAGGAGTTGCGCAGCTTTCAGGATTGGTATCTACGCTACTGGCTGTCGTCCGTTCCGGGCGTGGCTGAAGTCGCCAGCGTTGGCGGATTCGAGAAGCAGTATCAGGTGGAGGTTGATCCGGCAAAACTCCAGGCTTATCGCGTGTCTCTTTCGGAGGTGACCGAGGCCATCCCGATGTCGAATGGCGACGTTGGCGGCCGCGTGCTGGAACTGGCGGGACATGAGTACGCAATTCGCGGGCGCGGTTACATTACCAACAAGGAGGCGCTCGAAGAAGTCGTTGTCGGAACCGACGGGCGCGGCACGCCCATCCGTCTGCGGGACATCGCCCGCGTGCAGATCGGAGGAAACATTCGCCGTGGCCTGGCTGAGCTGAACGGCGAAGGCGAGACCGTCGGCGGCATTGTGGTGATGCGCTTCGGCGAGAATGCACTGGCGGTTACGGATCGCATCAAGCAAAAACTAGCGGAAGTCGAGTCCGCATTTCCGAAAGGCATCAAGGTCGTACCCGTCTATGACCGCTCGAATCTGATCCGCGATTCGATTCGCACGCTGGCGAACAACCTAACCGAGGAGATCGTCATTGTCTCGTTGACGATCCTCCTCTTTCTTTTCCATTTCCGATCGACCCTGGTGGCCGTGCTGACTCTGCCCATCGCGGTCGCGCTGGCTTTCATTCCCATGTATTACATGGGGCTGACCGCGAACATCATGTCGCTGGCCGGGATCATCATCGCCATCGGCGACGTGGTGGATTCAGCGGTCATCATGGTCGAGAACGCGCACAAGAAGCTCGAAGCCGATGGCGGCCAGCGTCCGCGGCACGAGGTGGTGATCGAGTCGGCCAAAGAGATCGGGCCTGCCATCTTCGGCTCGCTGCTGGTTATTGTTGTCGCCTTTCTGCCTGTATTTGTTCTCGAAGCGCAGGAAGGCCGCCTGTTCAGCCCCTTGGCATACACCAAGACCTTTTCCGTGCTATTCGGCGCGGTGCTGGGAATCACGCTGGTGCCTGCGCTTATGGTCATATTTGTACGCGGCAGGATATTGCCGGAGAAGCGGAACCCGATTAATCGCCTCTGCATCGCACTCTATCGTCCGGTGCTGCGCCTCTGCGTTCGCGGCCGTTACGTTATCACCGGTCTGGCCTTGGTTCTTATGCTGGCCACCGTAATTCCTTTCAATCGACTGGGATCGGAGTTCATGCCCCCATTGGACGAGGGGTCGATACTATTTATGCCCATCACCGTTCCGGGCATTTCCATCGAGGAAGCCAAGCGACTCCTCCAGCGACAGGACGGCATTCTGCGCAGCTTTCCAGAAGTGCAGTCCGTTTTCGGGAAGGCTGGGCGAGCCGATACGGCCACCGATCCGGCACCGCTATCGATGATCGAAACGGTGGTCATGCTCAAGCCCAGAAACGAGTGGCGCGCCGGCCTGACCCGTGAACAACTGATTTCGGATATGGATAAAGCTCTGCGTACTCCCGGAGTCCAAAATGCGTTTACCATGCCCATCAAAGCACGTATCGACATGCTGACGACAGGCATCCGAACGCCCATCGGAATTAAAATCTTCGGCGCCGATCTGGAGCAAATCGCCGAGGCTGGCGAGCAACTCGAGACCGTGCTGGGGAAGGTTCCCGGTACTCGCAGCGTGTATGCGGAACGCGAAATGGGAGGCTACTTCATCGACTTCACTCCCGATCGGGCCTCCATCGCGCGCTATGGACTGCGCGTGATGGACGTGATGGCCATGATCGAAACCGCCATTGGCGGCCTCGACGTGGACACCACCATTGAAGGCCGTGAACGTTACCAGATCAACGTCCGCTATCCGCGCGAGCTGCGCGACAGCCTGGAGAAACTGCGCGGCGTGCTGGTGCCCATTCCGATATTGCAAGCGAGAGCGAGTGCCAATGCCGGAATAGTTTCGCCCGCGGCAGCCATGGGAGGCGACGCCATGCCGAGCCGGGCCGGAATGTCCTCAGGCCGCTCGGCTCAGGTGCCACTCGGACAACT
>CAMBEY010000163.1 GCA_945865705.1 Candidatus Sulfopaludibacter sp. SbA3 | reverse complement strand
ACTTCCGGGCCCCGCATCACCGCATTTCTCCTGAATGTCGCTTCCCGCCTGACGACCGTGTCCGCTTGCTGACGCGCGCGGCTCTGTGACGCGCCCACAGGTTGACGGCTTTCGCGTCGGTTCTTTATAATGAATCGTTAGGTGGTGGTTCGCGGGCGGGACAATACCTTCCAATGGCTTCGGCCAGGCGCTCCGGCGCTATCATCCAAACAAGACAACCCGGGGAGTACTTCATGAACGCAACACAGATGCGGCGCGGCAACGTCATCAAGCACGCGGGAGAGCTGTTCTCCATCCATCAGGTAACGCACCGCACGCCGGGCAACCTGCGCGCTTTCGTGCAAGCCAAGATGCGCAACCTGCGCACCGGCGCCATGATCGAGCACCGCTTCCGCTCAGAAGACAAGATGGATGTGGCGCACGTTGATGAGCAGGTGATGGAGTTTCTGTACCGCGAACACGACGACTACCACTTCATGAACACCGAGACCTACGAGCAGATTCATCTGACGGCGGAGACGCTGGGCGACAACGCCAACTACCTGATCCCCAACATCCAGATTAAAATCCAGATGTACGAAGGCCGCGCCGTGGGCATCGACCTGCCCATCACCGTGGACATGACGGTGATGGAAACCGAGCCGGGATTGAAGTCCGCGACGGTGAGCAACGTAACCAAGCCCGCCACCATGGAAACCGGTCTGGTAGTGGGCGTGCCTGCGTTCATCAACGTCGGCGAGAAGATCCGCGTGGACACCGCGGAAGGCAAGTACCTCGAACGCGCGAAATAATTTGGGTGTGGGGTGTAGGAAGGCCACGGGCATCGGGGTGTTTCACCACACCCAACACCCTAAACCCCACACCCTGCCTTTACGCGGCTTGGGGCAGGGCTTGCGCTTCGTTCAGTAGCTCGAGGGCACGCTTGAGTTGCAGGTCTTCCAGCGGCTGATCGCTCGCCGGAGCCTCCTCCTCGACATCGTCTTCGGGAGTCAGGGAAACGATGTTGCGGGGCTGTTCGACCACTTCGTTGGGAGTTACGCCGGTATCCTGAATGGCCTTGCCGACGGGCGAGTGAAACTTGGCGACAGAGAGGACCAGCGCCGAGCCATTGGGCAGTGGGACAACTTTCTGAATGGAGCCGATGCCAAAGGTGCGCGCTCCGACGACGTCGCCGCGATGATTCTCAATGAAGGCCGCGGCGAGAAATTCAGCCGCGCCGCCAGTGGACTCATTCACAATCAGCGTAACCGGCTCCGCGCTGATGGCTTTCGTCTTGTCCGCCAAAAAACTTTGGCGGGGATATTGCTGGCCTTCCACGTAACCGAGCAGCCCCTGGCCAATGAACAGATTAGCCACCGCAGCGCCTTCCTGCATGTCACCTGACGCGTTTTCGCGCAGGTCAAGCACAAACTTCGTCGCGCCAACGCGCCGCAGTGTTTCGATGCGCGTGGCCAAAACTTTGGAAATTCCCGTGGGCATCGCGCGCACTTTCAGGTAGCCGACGCCATTCTCGATCACGCGCGATTCAATTTCAGGGTTCTTGACTACTTCGCGCTTTAACTCCATCGAGCGTGGTTGCTGGCTGCGTTGACGCACCACCGACACGCTTACCGTGGAACCCACCGGGCCATCCAGCCGCGCCAGCACTTCCTCGTAGGACATCTCGCGCGAACTCTTGCCACTGATGGCTTCAAAGATATCGCCAGCCACCAGCCCGGCGCGATCAGCAGGCCCTCCCGGAACCACTGCAACGATGCCGGGCAGTCCGAAACGCTTCGAGATCACCGCGCCAATGGACGCTTCTCCGCGCCAGCCTTTTTTATACTCGGTGTAATTGGCCTGCGAAAGATAACTGTTGTAGGGGTCGAGCGACTCCACCATTCCCTGCAGCGCGCCTTCGGTAACACGGTCGAAATTAGGCTCTTCCACGTAATCACTCTGGATGCGCGAGAGCACTTCAGAGAGCACGGCGAGCGGGCGATAGGGTTCCTTTGACTCGCGGTCCTGCCCCAGCACGGCGCCGATCAGCAGGATCACGGACAGCGCCGTCGAAAAGGTTACCAAGCCGACTTTGAGGTTACTCTTCATTTGATGTCCCGTTGATTTCCCGTTGCCCCTGAATTTTCCGCGCGATCCGCCCTATTATAGCACCTGTCCCTGCCTTGCAGTCGCAGCGCATTTAACCGCGGAGGACGCAGAGGTACACAGAGGTTAACAACCGAAAGGATACTGCCCGCCATGCCGTATAGATTGACTCGTGCGACTAACTCTTCCGCGACGCCCTGTGCTGTGTTTCCCGCATCCTCCGTGTTCCTCTGCGTCCTCCGCGGTTAAAATGTTCTAGATCTTGCTGGCTACTCGCGATACCGCTGGGCAATGGGGAAGCGGCGGCCAATGCCAAATGCCTTGGATGTAACTTTCAGTCCCGGGGCTGCCTGCTGCCGCTTATATTCGTTGCCATCCACCATGCGCGTTACGCGCTCGACCAGCTCCAGCGCGATGCCGGTGCGTTCGGCGATCTGCCGCGCCGTCTCGGCGTCTTCAATGTAGCCCTTCAGAATGACGTCGAGAACTTCGTAGGGGGGCAGGCTGTCGGTGTCCTTCTGATTGGGCCGCAGCTCAGCGGTGGGCGCCTTGTCGATGATGGCCTGGGGGATGGCGGGCGGGATCACCTGCGTCCGCTGATTGACGATCAAGCACAGTCTGTAAACCTGCGTCTTGGGAATGTCCGAGATCACCGCCAACCCACCGGCCATGTCCCCGTAGAGCGTGCAATAGCCGACAGACAATTCGCTTTTGTTTCCGGTGGACAACACCAGCGAGCGGAACTTGTTGGAGAGCGCCATCAGCAGATTGCCACGCACGCGCGCCTGGATATTCTCCTCCGCCACGCCGGAGGGCGTTCCAGCAAACAGCTCCTGCAGCGAGGCGAGGTAGGCATCGAAGGTGCCCGTGATCGAGACCACCTCGAAGCGAATTTCGAGGTTGGCGGCGAGGGTACGCGCATCGGCCAGGCTTTCCGGCGAGGAGTAAGGGCCTGGCATGGCCACGCCCAGCACGTTGTCGCGCCCCAGCGCGTCCACGGCAATGGCCGCCGTCAGCGCCGAATCGATGCCGCCGCTGAGGCCAATCAGCACTGACTCGAATCCGCACTTGCGCACGTAGTCGCGCGTCCCCAGCACCAGCGCGGCATAGACGGATGGATCGTCATCGAGATTGGCTGCGCTCTCGCTCGGCGCAATCGCTGCGCTGGATGGCCCATCTTCAGCCTTTCCGAACGCCGCCGTATCGAAGTAAACGAGGTCTTCCTCAAACGCCTTGGCGCGCGCGCGCACGTTGCCGTCGCGGTCGAGCGCCAAGCTCGATCCATCAAACACCAAACTGTCGTTGCCACCCACCTGATTGACGAAGACGACCGGCGCGCGATAGCGCAAGGCGAAGGCGCGCAGCATCTCCTCACGGGACTTCGGCTTGCCCATCGCAAACGGCGAGCCGGAGATATTCACCAGCGCCGTGGCCCCCTGCTGAAACAACTGCTCCACGGGGTCCTGCGGATAGAGGCGATTGGTCGTGAAATTCTTATCGTTCCAGATGTCTTCGCAGATGGTCAGCGCCAGCCGCTCACTGCCCAGCTCCACAATTTTTTGTTTCTTGCTCGGCTCAAAGTAGCGGCCTTCGTCGAAGACATCGTAAGTCGGCAGCAGCATCTTCGACTGCACGAAGCGCACCAACCCTCCCGACAGCAACGCGGCGCTGTTGGCCACGCGCCTTCCGGCTTCGCCCTGCACGCGGCTGACGAAACCGACGATGATTGGCAAGCCGGGAACCTCGGCGGCCAATCGCCCCAGTTCCAATTGGTTGCGCTCAACAAAGCTGGGCTTCTCGACCAGATCGCGTGGCGGATAGCCGCACAGCGATAGCTCCGGGAATACGGCCAGATCGGCTCCCGCAGCCTGCGCCTCGCGGGCATAACGGGCGATCTTCTCCCGATTACCGGAGAAGTCCCCCACGGTTGGATTAATTTGCGCCAGCGCGATCTTCATGAAGCCCTCAATCAAAGCATACCGGCCTCTGGCCGATAAACCGCCAATTATAACGGGCAATCGCTATACAACCCAAATCATACGGCAGGCAGGTAGTGGGTCCGCTTGAATTTTCCGACCAAAGTTTAAAGCTGTCATCCTGAGCGCAGCGAAGGATCTGCTTTTCGTGGTTGAATTGAGAAAAAGCAGATCCTTCGCTGCGCTCAGGATGACAACTTTCTAAATGACGTTCTAAATGCCTGGGAAATTTCCAACGGACTAACGACCGGCTGGCAGCCGTACTGCACGAAGTTGCATCTTATCGATGGACTATGCAGAATAACGACTACGCGTTGGCTTCCCACCCGCCACGCTGAATGGAAGTTGGACAGGCAAATGCAGGATAGCGAAGATCAATTAAAAGCGGCGGAGTTGTTCCACCTCGCCTACACCCACCAGATGAAGGGTGAGCTGGAACAGGCGATCGAATTATACAAGCAATCCATCGCCCTTGCGCCCACGGCCGAGGCCCACACCTTCCTGGGCTGGACCTACAGTTTCCAAAATCGCTACGACGAGGCCATCGCGGAGTGCCGCCGGGCTATCCAGGTCGATCCCAATTTTGGCAATCCCTACAACGATATCGGCGCCTATCTGATCGAGCAGGGACAGTTCACGGAAGCGATTCCGTGGCTGGAGCAGGCTACCCTCGCCAGTCGTTATGAGAGCTACTGCTTTCCGCACTACAATCTCGGCCGCGTCTATGAAAAGCTGCGCCAGTGGGGGAAAGCGGTGCAGAGCTACCGAAAATCGCTGGAGCACAACGCCGGCTATGGTCTGGCAAAGAAGGCCCTGTTCCGCCTGCAATCCCAGTTGAATTAACCATCCGTGCCACTGCCGAATGCCAGTGCCGCCGCGTGACAGTGCCGCGCGCGTCAGCAAGCGGGCCTATGGAAAACCCACGCCGAAATTTCACATGGTTGCCATTGGACGAGTACCGCGCAATTGCGTGATTTCGCGGGTGGAAGTGGTGAACCAAAACGGGGGATCCCGGGGCGCTTGGTTCCATAGGCCCGCTTGCTGACGCGCGCGGCACTGTCACGCGGCACGGGCACGCGGCACGGGCACGCGGCATCGTCACGCGCGCGCCTTCTGCGCGATGAAATCAGCGATGGCGCGGCTGCCCACTTTTTTGTTTTCGTGGAGAATACGGAAGCCGGCAAACGCGGCGGCCAGCTCGCCCGGCTGCAGCACGTGCGCAGGATTGTCCCCACCAGCTAAGAGTACCCCTTCGGGCGCGGCGAGGTCCGCGACATACGTTCGGTAAATCAGCAAACCGCCGGGCCGCAGCGCGGACTGGAAGACTTCAAACAAACTGCGCTGCAGATAGAAGAAGACCACGATCAAGTCGAACCGCTCCCGCGGCAGCGACAACGTATCCAGATCCGCGCAGAAAAGTTTGAGCGTTACGCCTCGCGTGCGCGCCAACTGCGCCGCGACGCGCAAGCCTTCGAGCGAAACGTCGCAGCCGAACACATCCCAACCCTGCTCGGCCAGCCACACCGAATTCCGGCCCGCCCCGCAGGCCACGTCCAGCGCAGCGCGGCCTTGCGGCAGCGGCAACGAGCGATCGAGCAAGCGTTGCAACAATGGATCAGGTGTTTCAGACGCGTGATCGCCGGCGCGATAGCGCTCGTCCCACTTGTGACGCTCTGCGTTGGACATGTAGAGAGATTAACCGGTGGGAGGGTCGGTGGCAAATGAGTCGAAGAAGATTTAGGTTTTCCTTGCCGACTTCACCAATTCCTCCACTCGCTGTCATCCTGAGCGCAGCGAAGGATCTGCTTTTTCCCGCGCTCCTCAATTCGAAACCTAAAGCAGATCCTTCGCTGCGCTCAGGATGACAGCTTAAAAACGCGATGACGTCGCCGGCAATTGAGTGGCGAGCCAATCGAGCAATGCGTCGAGCGCCTGGCCGCGATGGCTGCGGTCCAGCTTCTCGGCGGCGGTCATCTCCGCATAGGACTTGCCGCTGAGTGGATCGAAAAAAAGCGGATCGTACCCGAAACCGTTTGAGCCGATCGTGGCCTCCAGGATTAATCCCAGCGCCGTGCCGGAAAACTCGGCGACCAGCGCATCCTTGTCGGCCAGCGCCAGTGCGCAGACGAAACCCGCGGTACGACGCTCGGCTGGCACCGCGTTCAGCTCACGCAACAACTTCTCATTATTATCTGCGTCGGTGGCGTTCGGTCCGGCGTAGCGGGCCGAGAAAATGCCCGGCGCGCCGCCCAGCGCATCCACCACCAGCCCTGAGTCATCGGCCAGCACCCAGACACGCGGACTCTTGTTCAGCCGGCAGTAATGCAAAGCTTTCTTGCGCGCATTGCCGGCGAAGGTGTCGGCATCTTCCACGCAGCGCGGTAGGTGCGCGAAGTTTGGCAACAGTTCAAACTGGACGGTGAGCCGCTCTCCAGACTTATTATTCCTGCGGTGCTGCCAACGCTCCACACCCAAAATAATCTCGGCGAGCTTGCCTTGGTTGCCGCTGGCGACGTAGATCAAATTACTCATTGAATGGCGACTGTAATCACGTTGCTGACCAGCCCTAAGGCGGCCACCACGGGGATGTTCGTGCCCACGGGAGTATCGGCG
>CAMBEY010000162.1 GCA_945865705.1 Candidatus Sulfopaludibacter sp. SbA3 | reverse complement strand
CCGGCACACCCATGTCCATCACCAGCAACAATCAGCTCTCCCACACATTGTTTGGCGGCACAGTGCGCCCCGATCTAAAGTCAGGCGGGGAGAATAATCCGGTTTATGAATCTCCCGAGGTGCGCGCGGTCCCTGGATTGTTCTACTACGACCCCTCCAACTTCGCCCCGCAGTCGGGTGGCCGAGCCGGCGCGCCATCGGGCTACTACGGCAATTTGGGCCGCAACACCGTAATCGGGCCAGGAACCGCCACGGTCGACTTTTCACTCATGAAGAACGCGGCGATTACTGAAGGCAAGAACCTCCAATTCCGCGCCGAGTTCTTCAACCTGCTAAATCGTCCTAACTTTTCCCAGCCCAGCCCGCTCGTATTCGACTCGGCGGCGGCCCCAGTGGCCGCCGCGGGACGCATCTCATCCACAGTCGGCTCGGCGCGGCAGATTCAGCTTGCGCTGCGCTTTACCTTCTAGCAACCATAGCAAAACGAGCTTTCTTTCAGAGAGGCCCGGAGGCATTGCCTTCGGGCCTCTCTCGTGTTTTACTAGGCTCTCGGAATCCCCCCCTCGGAATAGCTCCCCCTCGAGTTCGGGTATTAATCAGGTAGTTAACAGGGTCCCAGTACTACTAAGACTGTAGTTCCATTCCCATGTGCATGGTCAGGTACCATAATGGCTCTTGACTTGGACAGGACCGCAGCGGCTTGCAGGAATCTAGAGCCCGTCGGGGATAGGGAGAGCACAGAGTCTCTCGGCAAGCCTGGGAAGGAAGTTCGCTCCATGAACAGCTTATTCATGATGCGCGGTTTGCTGTTCGCGCTCTTCACTGCACTGCAATTCGTTCAGCCGCTGCCGCTGCTGGCACATGGCGATCTGGGCGGGCAGATTGACGAAGTCACCGCCGAGATTGCAGCCCGCCCGAGCGACGCCCAGCTCTTTCTGAAGCGCGGCGAACTGCACCGCAACGTCGAGTTGTTTCTGTTCGCAGGCGATGACTTCGCCCAGGCCGAGAAGCTCGACCCCTCGCTCACTCTGGTTCACTTGGCCCGCGCCCGCAACTATCTTGAGTGGCGGAAACCCGCACTGGGCCTGTCATCGCTTGATCGCTATCTCGCAAGCAATCCCGCAGGGCAACTCGCCGCGCTGGCTCACGAAGTCCGCGGAAAGCTCCTGGTCGCGCTGGAACGTCCGCTCGAAGCCGCCAGCGAGTTCACCCTGGCGATTGATTTTTCCACCGCGCCCTCGCCCGACGTTTTCCTGTATCGCGTGGCAGCCTACGAGTCCGCCGGCAATGAATATTTCGATATTGCCATCCAGAGCCTCGACACAGGCATCGCGAGGCTTGGCCCCATCGTCAGCCTGATCCAGCCTGCGCTGGACCTGGAGCTGCGCCTACAGCGCTACGATGCCGCGCTGGCGCGTGTGGATCAGCTCGCCGCCGCCGCCGCGCGCCCGGAATCATGGCTGGCCCGCCGCGGCGAAATCCTTCTGCAATCCGGCCGCACCAGCGAAGCGCACGAGGCATTCCAACTGGCGCTCGAAAAAATTGCATCTCTGTCGGCGCGGCATCGCAACACGGCGGCGACGCAACAGATCGAAAGGCAAGTTCGTAGCCGCCTGCAGCAACTGGCGGAGGCAAAGCATACAGCCAGGAACTCGTTGCACGAAAAGTAATCAAACGCAGCACCGTGTTTCTTAATTGGGGGAAGCAATCATGCAGATTCAAACTGACCGCATCAGGAAGCACGGGGCCGTCGCAGCGCTGCTCATCACGCTGGCGCTGGCCGGCACCATGCATCTGGCCGCCGCCACGCTGACACGCGGACCATACCTGCAGATCGGCACGCCCACCAGCATGGTGCTGCGCTGGCGCAGCGACGTGGCGACGAATAGTCGCGTGCGTTACGGCACCGCGCCCGGTTCGCTAACGTCCACACTGGACAACGCGTCCTCGGTAACCGAGCACGAGATCACCCTGACCGGACTTTCACCGAACACCACTTACTGGTATTCCGTCGGCTCCACTTCGGAGACGCTGACCTCCGGTCCCGATCATTTCTTCCTGACCGCGCCATCCGCCGGCAAGCCCACGCGCCTGTGGATACTGGGCGACGCCGGAACTCTCAGCACCGAACAACAGAATGTGCGCAACGCTTACTACCGCTTCACCGGCGCGCGCCACACCGACCTGTGGCTGATGCTCGGCGACAACGCCTACAACACCGGCACCGACGCGGAGTATCAGGCGGCCGTCTTCAACATGTATCCCGAGATGCTGCGCAAGAGCGCGCTGTGGTCCACGCGCGGCAACCATGAAAGCGCGACATCGGGCGGCGTGCCCGTTTACTACAACATTTTTTCCATGCCCACGGCAGGCGAGGCCGGCGGCATGGCATCCGGCACGGAGGCCTACTACTCCTTTGACTACGGCGACATCCACTTCATCTGCCTGGACTCCTACGGCAGCAGCCGCGCGGCGGGCTCGGCCATGCTCACCTGGCTGCAAAACGATCTCAACTCCACCAGCAAGCCCTGGATCATCGCTTTTTGGCACCATCCGCCTTATACCAAGGGCTCACACGACTCTGACACCGAGTCGAACCTAATCGACATGCGCGTGAACGCGCTGCCGATTCTGGAGGCCGGCGGCGTGGACCTGATCCTCGGCGGACACAGCCACTCCTACGAGCGCAGCTTCCTGATCGACGGCCACTACGGCCTTTCCAGCACGTTCACCGAAGCGCATAAGAAACAGTCCGGCGGCGGGCGGCCGGGAGTGGACAGCGGTTCCTACAAAAAACTTTCCTCCGACCCTCAGGCGCCGCATGCCGGTGCGGTCTATGCCGTGCCCGGCAGCTCCGGCCAAGCCAGCGGCGGCACGCTGAATCATCAGGCGATGTTCATCTCGCTGAACAATGTAGGCTCGATGGTGCTGGACGTGGAAGGCAACACTCTGCACGCCAAGTATCTGCGCGACACCGGCGCCATCGGCGACTACTTCACGATTCAAAAGATCGACGTGGGCAACACCGTCCCGCCGAACATCACCACCACAACCATTCCTGACGCCGTGCGCAACACGCCCTACTCCGCTTCCTTCACCGCCACGGGCGACGAGCCCATCGTGTGGTCGCATGTCTCCGGCACGCTGCCGCCGGGCATGACGTTCCATCCGACCGGTACCTACTACGGCACACCCACCACGGCGGGGACATACAACTTCACAGTACAGGCCGCCAACATTGCTCCGGCCGATGTGCAGGCGATCACGCATGTGGTTGTCTCGGGTACACCCAGCGCTCCCACCGCGCTGGACGCCACTGCGATCTCCGCCAGCCAGATCAATCTCGCCTGGACGGACAACTCGACCAACGAAACCGGCTTCAGAATTGAGCACTCCATCGACGGCGTCAACTTCGCGGAGATCGCCACCGTGGGCGCCAGCGTCGCGGCATATGCAAACACCGGGCTGAGTGCCTCCACGCTTTTCACCTATCGCGTGCGAGCTTATAACGCCGCCGGGAATTCGGCCTACAGCAACACGGCATCGTCTAGCACGCAGTCCGGAGCGCCGAACGCGCCCAGCGCGCTGTCAGCCACGGCGGTGTCGAGCACCCAGATCAATCTCAGCTGGACCGACAACTCGACGAACGAGACCGGCTTCAAGATCGAGCGCTCCAGCGACGGCGGCGCGAATTTCACGCAAATTTCGCTCGGCGCCGCGAACGCCACATCATTCAGCAACACTTTGCTGAACGCGAATACGCTCTACATCTACCGCGTGCGCGCTACGAGCGGGTCAAGCGATTCCGTCTTCACCAGCCCGGTCAGCGCCACAACGCTGCCCAACGCACCGGTCCCACCCGACGGTCTGGTCGCCACGGCCATCTCTAACAGCCAAATTGACCTCACCTGGACCGACAACAGCAGCAACGAAGACGGCACCCGCATCGAGCGATCCTCCAACGGCGGCGCGTTTGTCGAAATCGCCACTGTGGCGGGGGACGTTACCAGCTTCTCGAACACCGGACTCGCCGCAGGCACGCCGTATGCCTATCGCGTGCGCGCCTACAACGCCGGAGGCAACTCCGGCTACAGCGTCACGGCGAACGCGACCACGCTGAACGGCCCACCCGCCGCGCCAACTTCGCTGCTGCTCACTTCCGTCTCCTCTTCGCGCATTGATCTGCACTGGACGGACAACTCCGGCAATGAAGACAATTTCATCATTGAGCGCTCCACCAACGGCAGCAACTGGACGACGCTGACGCCGCCACAAGCCGCCGACTCCACCACCTTCTCCGCCACGGGACTGAACCGCAACATGCGCTACTACTTCCGCCTGCGCGCCTGGAACACATCCGGCTACTCGATCTACAGCAACGTCGCGAACATCAAGACCAAATCGCGCTAGAGCCGTACCGGCGAAAGCCCGCGCAAAGAAAGCCGCTTAACGCGGCTATCAGAACAACACCATGCGGATACACGCAGGTAGCCGCGTCATCACATTTGGGGGATGCGCGGGGTTGCAAACTCTTGCACTCCAATGTCCACTTACTTGAACTCGCCTAATTCCGCTATCCTAGTGCCGATACATATTTGACCGGCTAGGAGAAATACCCATGCCCACGAAAAATATGCCGCGTTCCAGGACCAGGATGCCTGCTTACGTATTGGCCACCCTCGCACTCGTACCTCTGACATTGCACACCCAGAATACCGAGGCACCCTTGCCAGATCCCAATGAGATGGGCACCTACTCGCTCATCGTGCGCGATCCGGCCACGGGCGAGATGGGGCTGGGCGTGCAGTCGAAGGCCTTTGGCGCCGGCAATCGCGTGGTTACCGCGCGCGGCGGACTCGCCGTGATCGCACATCAGGCGGTGTCGAATCCCATGTTTGGTGCGGTGGGCATGACGCTACTCGAGTCGGGCATGACGCCGCAGGAGGCCATGGACTTCATGGTGAAGGGCGATGACGGCGCGAACCGCCGACAGATCGCCATGCTCGATTTTCAAGGACGCTCGGCGGCATGGACGGGTCCTGGCACGACTGATTGGAAGGGCCACAAATGCACCGAGCTGTATTGTGTGGAGGGCAACACGCTTGCCGGGCCGCAGGTACTCGACGCCATGATGAAGAGCATCGAGTCGTCGAAGGGCTCACTGTCTGGGAGAATCCTTGATGCGCTCGACGCGGCACAGGCCGCTGGCGGCGATTGGCGCGGAATGCAGGGCGCGGCCATCGTCATCGTCAAGCCCAACGCCGGGCCGTCTGGTTACAACGACCGCGCGCTCGATCTGCGCGTGGACGATCATCGCGAACCGCTGAAGGAACTGCGCCGGCTGGTCAACATGGACCGCTCCAACAAGCTCATCGCCGAAGCCAACACGGCTCTCGCCAACCGCCGCCAAGACCTCGCCTATGAATTGGTAAAAGCTGCGCGCGATGCCTCGCCGGAGAATGACAATGCGTGGGTGGCGCTAGCCAATATCAGCGTGCGCCTAGGTCAGAAGGCCGAGGCGGTGGTGGCACTCAAAAAAGCCGCCGAGTTGAATCCTGCGAACAAGGTGAACCTGCCGAAGAACCCTGTATTTGAAGAACTACACAAAGAATTGCAGATAATATATTGAAGTAATTGGCAAATAGATAAAGTCATAATTGGCATAATTCCACCACAGGCGGATGTCCATAACCGAACACTGGTTTGCTAAAATGGGACCCCCAATGGCTCTTTGGATGATGATTGTCAATTCGCTAACCTCCCAATTCTTCAGAAGTCGATGTAGTGTATCGTTACTTCCTCGCGTGCTTCTCTGCACCATGTCGATGGCACTGCTCTCCTGCAAAAACGCGCCACCTGATCCTCCCGAACAGAGCGATCAATTATTGATCGCAGCGGCGTCCAATCTTTCCGAGGCGTTCCAGCAAATCGGAGATGACTTCAAGAAGCAGACCGGAATCGTCATCCAATTCAATTTCGGAGCGACCGCACAGTTGGCTCAGCAGATTGAGCACGGAGCCGCGTTCGACCTCTTTGCCGCTGCAGATGTCAGCCATGTGGACATGCTGGTGAGGGACGGCAAACTATTGCCGGAAAGCCGCGCGATTTATGCGCGTGGGAAGTTGGCCCTGTGGGTGCCGCCGGGCAGCAGGAGCAACATCAGCAGTCTGCGTGATTTGGAAAATAACTCGGTCCGGTTCATCGCCATCGCCAATCCGGAGGTTGCCCCCTACGGCGCTGCGGCGGAGCAACTGCTGCGATCGTACTCGTTGTGGGATCAACTTGAACCCAAGCTGGTCCGCGCAGAAAATGTAACTGCTGCCAAGCAGATGGCCGCCACCGGCAACGCAGATGCGGCGTTCACCGCATACTCACTGGTGTTTCGTGATCAAGGAACAATCATTCCGCTGGACGGTGCAGGACTCGCGCCCATCGATCAGGCGCTGGGCATCCTGACCAGTTCAGCACAACAGCAGAATGCCGCGCGATTCGCCGAGTTCGTTTTGCGCGGACCGGGCCGAGAGATTCTGCGGGCATCAGGATACGACCCGCCTTAACGCGGGCGGGGCTAGTACACAACTAACTTACGAACGAAATTTCCTTGCTGGCTGGAGTAAGACCCAACTCGTGAGCAAGTTGATAAAACCGCCGCAGTCCTGCGATATTTTGATCCCCAAGAGAGAAGTCAATA
>CAMBEY010000161.1 GCA_945865705.1 Candidatus Sulfopaludibacter sp. SbA3 | reverse complement strand
GCGTGGAGTTTCGCTGGGAGCTGTTTAACATTTTGAACCGGCCCAACTTCGGCAGCCCGAACTTCAACGTATTTCAAAGCGGCATATCCGTTACGCCTGGCGCCACAAGTTCCCAGATTACTTCCACCAGAACTTCCGCGCGGCAGATGCAGTTCGCCTTGAAGTACATTTTCTAGGCACGAGCCCAGCAACCAAAAACAAACCCACGGCGGGAGTGAATCCGCCGTGGGTTTTTCATTTAGCGGGATGTCTCGGGGCGCTTACGAAGCGGCGAATACCTTCTCCGCCGCCACGGCTCCAGCGCCTCGCGGGAACTTGTGGCCGGCCTCGGCCAGCGCGCCATCGAGCGCGCTTAACAGCAGCAACACATTGCTCGGGCTGGCGGTGAGTCCCATCAGGCCAACGCGCCAGATTTTTCCTTTCAACTGCGCCAGCCCGCCGGCAATCTCGATGGCGTAGCACTGCATCAGATGGCCACGCACTTTGGCGTCATCGACGCCGTCGGGAATGCAGATGGTGTTGACCGTGGCGGCCCGCGCGGCGGGGTCGTTCACGAACATCCGCAGGCCCATTGCTTCTATGCCCGCCACCAATGCGAGATGCGCTCGACGGTGGCGCGCTTGAGCTAAATCCAATCCTTCTTCCAGCAGCAACCGCAGCGCCTCATGGAATGCGAAGATCATGTTGACTGGCGGCGTATGGTGATAGCTGCGCTCTGGGCCCCAATATTTCTCAACCATGCTCAGGTCCAGATACCAGCTCTGT
Organism: Candidatus Sulfopaludibacter sp. SbA3; assembly: GCA_945865705.1. Taxonomy (GTDB): domain Bacteria; phylum Acidobacteriota; class Terriglobia; order 2-12-FULL-54-10; family 2-12-FULL-54-10; genus SHUM01. The sequence goes on along the minus strand of CAMBEY010000161.1, from coordinate 5,948 downwards.
ACGGGCGTCTTGCGATTGCGCAATACGTCCAGCGCCCTCTGGCTCAGTGTGATGGGCGCGAGTCCTGGAGGACACGCCAGACACTTTTGCGTGCCGCTATACACCACATCAAGGCCCCAGGCATCCGTCTCCAGCGCGATGCCGCCGAGCGATGAAACTGTGTCCACAACCATCAGCGCACCGGCCTCGCGCGCGATCTTCGACAGCGGCTCCAGCGGCGTGCAGACGCCGGTGGACGTTTCGCTGTGAACAATTCCCAGCAGCTTGAGCTTCTTGCCAGCAACGGCCTTGCGCACCTGCTCCGGATCCGGCGCCGTGCCCCAGGCATGGTCAATGCGCGTGATCTTCGCGCCGCAGCGGTCCAGAACTTCGCACATGCGTGATGCGAAGACGCCACCCACCACCACGGCGGCTTCATCGCCTGGCTCGATGAAGTTGATTAGCGCGGCTTCCATGCCTGCGCTGCCAGTTCCCGGAATGGGAAGAGTTACGGTGTTGACCGTGCGAAAAGTGTCGCGCAACATCTGCTGGAGCTGGCCGAGTATCTCCAGAAACGCGGGGTCCATGTGTCCCACCACGGGCTGAATCATGGCGCGATAGACGCGAGGATCGACTTCGCTAGGGCCAGGACCCATTAAGAGGCGTTTTGCAAAATTGATGGTATGCACATGCGGAGACATTGTTTTCACCTCAATAAAAATTGGCGGGCGTCGCGCCGGACCCTCATCATTTCACCGTGACGCGAATCATAAGTATACTCGGAAGGATCGCGTCAGCGAATCGCTCCGCTGCAGATAATCGAAAATCGCGGCGTAGCTTTCCGAGGAGACCTGGTGGCAAATCGCAAAGAGGCAAACCATCAAACACATGCCGGGAAGCTCAAACTCACTTCGCGCGAACGCGCCATATACAAGCGACTGCGGCGGCCTGAGTTGATCCAACGATTCCTGGACGAAGCGATCGCCTACGACCTTGGCGCAGGTGGTCCGCGGTGCCGCTCGCCTCGCAACGTATTGCGCGACCGGCTGGCGGCCTGCATGGACGGAGCGTTGTTCGCCGCGGCGGCTCTGAGTCAGAATGGATTCCCGCCGCTGTTGGTGGATCTGGAAGCCGAGCACGATGACGACCACGTGCTGGCCGTCTTCCGGCAGAACGGCTTGTGGGGCGCGCTGGCAAAATCGAATTACGCCGGACTGCGTTTCCGTGAACCCGTTTACCGCACGCTGCGCGAGCTGGCCATGACTTACTTCGAGCACTATTACAATCTACGCGGCGAGAAGACACTACGTACCTATTCGCGTCCCGTGCGGCTATCGCGGTTCGACGACATCACCTGGATGACCTCCGAGGAAGATGTCTGGGCCATACCGGAATATCTTTGTCAGATTTCACACACGCCAATTGCCCCGCCAGCGGTAATCAGACGGCTGACGCGAATGGACAAGCGGCTATTTGCGGCGGGATTGGTGGGCCGAGTTGACTGACGCGCCAGACGCCACGCAAGATAACCAGCGCGACCAGAGCGAATTGATCCGGCGCGGCGTCGAGCTATTTAACAAGGAGCAATACTTCGAGTGCCATGAGGTATTGGAGCAGGCATGGCTGGCCGCGCAGGGCGAGGAAAAATTGGCGTTGCAGGGGCTGATCCAGGTAGCCGTGGCGTTCCATCATTTGCGGCGCGAAAACTTCGTGGGAGCCGAGCGATTATTGCGCGCCGGAGTCATTAAGCTGTCCGAAAATGATACGAGTCATCTGCTCATTCGAGTCAGTGAGTTGATCGCCGCAGTCGAACCGCTGCTACTGTTGCTGCGCGACGGCGGCGCTCGCGCGGATTTTCCGCGGCCAGAGATACAGCACGTGTTCTAAAACGGAGACTACATTCCATGAACGAGCGTTCCACAGCAAACGGCCCAGCGCGCCGCAAACTACTTTGGCCGTCCATAGAAACAATCGAGTACGTCGCCGTTCCCGCTGAGGAGGAAGCCGCGCTGCGGGGCGAATTTCCCGAGCTGGAGTTGGTCATCGCGCGGGATATGGAAACCTATCTCGCCAATCTGTCCGACTGCGAAATTCTCGTCTCCTGGCGTCTGAAGGCCGAGCATTATGCGCGCTGCAGCAATCTCCGGTATCTCCATTCGCCGATGGCTGGGGTGACCCAGATGATGTTCCCGGCGCTGGTCGATAGCGAGGTGATCGTAACCAACGCCACCACGGTACATGCGACGGTGGTGGCCGAACAGACCTTGGCCATGATGTTCGCCATCGCCCGGCGCATACCATCGTCGGTGCACTTTCAGGAGCGCCGCTATTGGGGACAGGAAGATTACTGGGTCCGCCCATTGACGCCCACTGAACTGAGCGGGCAAACGCTGGGCATCGTCGGCTTCGGCCAGATCGGCAAGGAGATTGCCGTGCGATGCAGAGCGCTGGGCATGAGGATCGTGGCGTTAAAGAAGAATCCGGACCGAGGCGGTGAACTGGCTGATCGGGTATTCGGAATCGGGGAAATGAACATGCTCCTTGCCGAGGCGGATTATCTGGTGCTCTGTGCGCCCGACACTTCGGAAAATATAGGGATGATTGGCGCGGCGCAGCTTGCCCGAATGAAGCCGACCGCGGTGCTACTTAACGTGGCCCGTGGCTCGCTGGTGATTACCGATGATCTGCTGGCCGCGCTGAGGGCTGGAACCATTGCTGGCGCGGGGTTAGATGTTACGGACCCGGAGCCGCTGCCCGCCGATCATCCCTTATGGACTGCGCCCAACGTCCTGATCACGCCGCATCTGGGGGGTTGCACCGACCGGTTTTGGCCACGCCAGATGGCCTTGCTACGCGACAACCTTCAACGCTATCTGGCCGGCCGGGAGCTGTTGAATCTGGTGGACAAGAAGCAGGGCTATTAAGAGCGGCGGCGGCTCCGTGCCATGGTATCCCAAAGCACAGGGGGATTGTGTCAGAATGAGCCAGGGCCGGATGTAACCTTTCCTGGCCGATGGCATCTTACTGCTGGAGGTGCCAGCCAATTGGTTATGGAAGCAAAGGACATTTTGGAGGTAAGTATCGATGTTAATCGGAAAGCCTAAAGCACTACCGTACTCTCTGGTAACTTCCAAAGCGGATTACTTAAATCGGCGGCGATTTCTCTCGACCGTGCTGGCCGGCGGAACGGCTGCGGCCATTGGCGGTCGTTTGGCGGTCCCCGAGGCGTATGCCCAGTCCGGCCGGAAACTTAGTGGACTAACCAAGAGTCCGTTCAGCACCACCGAGAAGATGAATTCGTTCGAGGACATCACCACCTACAACAACTACTACGAGTTCGGCACGGGCAAAGACGAGCCGGCCGTGTACGCGAAGAACTTCAAGACCACGCCGTGGACCGTGTCGCTGGAAGGCGAAGTGACTCAACCCAAAACGCTGGACATGGATGCCATCATGAAACTGGCGCCGCTCGAGGAGCGCATCTACCGGCACCGCTGCGTGGAGGGCTGGTCGATTGTGGTGCCTTGGATCGGCTTCTCGCTGAGCGCGCTGCTCAAACAAGTGGTGCCGACTGCCAAAGCTAAATACATCTCTTTCGAAACCTACTTCGACACCAAGCAGATGCCCAAATGGCGCAGCGCCGGCATTCAGCTTCCCTACGTGGAAGGGCTACGCATGGACGAAGCCATGCATCCGCTAACTCTTTTGGGCGTTGGATTATATGGCCAAGTCCTGCCGAATCAGAATGGCGCGCCGCTGCGCTTGGTGGTTCCCTGGAAATACGGATTCAAGAGCATCAAGTCCATCGTCAAAATCAAGTTCGTCGAGAAGCAGCCGCCGACCACCTGGAACATCGCCATATCCAACGAGTATGGGTTTTACTCCAATGTGAACCCCAAGGTCGATCATCCGCGTTGGACGCAGGCAAAGGAGCGCCGTCTCGGCGAGGTGTTCCGCCGCGATACGCTGATGTTCAACGGCTACGACCAGGTGGCCTCGCTCTACGCCGGCATGGACTTGAAAAAGAATTACTAGGAACCAAACAGTGATTCGTCGGCTGCTGATTTCGAAGTGGACGAAAGTTGCGGTCTTCCTGCTGTGCCTGGCGCCGGCCGGCTTGCTGGTGTTTCGCACGTTCACAGCACGGCTGGGCGCCAACCCCATCGAAACGATCACGCACACCACTGGCGACTGGACCATCTGGTTTCTGCTGATCACCTTGTCCATTACGCCGTTGCGCAAGCTGGCCAGCCAACCGGACCTGATCCGCTTCCGGCGCATGATGGGCCTATGGGCATTCTTCTACGCCTGCCTGCATTTCCTGACGCTGATCGTCTTCGACCACTTCTTTGACGTGCAATCGATCCTCGCCGATGTCTACAAGCGGCCCTTCATCACCGTGGGGTTTTTGGCCTTCGTGCTAATGATCCCGCTGGCCATAACCTCCACCAAAGGCATGATCCGCCGCCTGGGAAAGAAGTGGCAACTACTGCACCGCCTGGTATACTTAACCGCCGCGCTCGGCGTAGTGCATTACTACTGGCTGGTAAAGTCGGATGTTACGCTGCCGCTGCGCTACGGCGCGATTCTGGCCTTCCTGCTGGCCTGCCGCGTCGCATTTTGGTGGCAGTCCCGCCACGCGGCATCCGAAGCACTACGCAAACGGGACACTGCCCGAGCCACTTAGCAACCCGCCACGCTACTACTTCCCGTCGAATCTGATTGACTTCGCCATCGCCGTGGCATAGTTTTTAATCAGCCACGATTCGCCTCAAAGCTGAAAGCGGGACGCACTATGCAGCTTCGATATTCAGTTCAATCCGGCAAGCGAGTCGCGCCGATACTACTCATGCTAACGCTCCCGATTCTCCTGGTGGCGCTTTGGGCCATTGTCGCCAACGCGCAGCGCGACCGGCGCGGCAGCGGCTGGGCTTTCAATGACCGGGAGGACGAGCGTGCCGCACCGAAAGACACGGAATTCGTTTTCGCTCGCATCCGCTACGGCTCGCGCCGGGGCAACCGAGGATTCGGAGGATCGGCTGGCTGGGCGCACGACTATCCCGACGCGGAAGAGCACATTCTGCAGGTGGGCAGCGAAGCTACCACCATCAACACGCGCAAGATGTCCTATGTAATCGTCGACCTCGACAGCGAGGATATTCACAAATATCCGTTCGCCTACTTCAGCGAAGTGGGGCAGATGAATCTGTCGATCGAGGAAGCCGATAATTTTCGCGAATATCTGGATCGCGGCGGGTTCGCCATGATTGACGACTTCGACAGCCAGCGCTCATTGGATTGGTTTCTCGCGCAAATGCAGCAAGTGTTTCCCGAGCGCGATTTCGTTCCGCTAACAATAGACCATCCCATCTTCCACACTTTTTATGAGATTCCTACGTTGGCGCTGGAGTCCCCCTACGAGGCGCAGGATGGAGGCCGCCCTACGTTCTACGGATACTTCGATGAAAGCGGACGCCTCGCCATGATCATCAATCACAATAACGATATCGGCGACTTCTGGGAGTGGATCGACCAGCCGCGCTATCCGCTGCAGCCCTCCACCGAAGCGCTCCGCCTGGGCATCAATTATTTAATGTTCGCACTCACCCATTGAAAACATTCTGCTGATACTCTTGATCCCATTGCGCGGATGGCAACGGAGTCAGGCCGCACAACCGCCCTGCCGGTAAGGCATAATTAATTTCATGAAGCTAACTCTCTCCGACCTGAACGCGGCCTCCCAAATTGTGCATGCGGTCCTGCCGCCAACTCCGCAATACCGCTGGCCTCTGCTGTGTGAGCGGACTGGGGTCGAGCTGTGGGTGAAGCACGAGAACCACACGCCTGTCGGATCATTCAAGGTGCGTGGGGGATTGGTATATTTTGACGAACTGGCCAAGCTGCCCGCCAAGCCCAAAGGCGTCATCACCGCCACTCGCGGCAATCACGGCCAATCGGTGGGATTCGCC
>CAMBEY010000160.1 GCA_945865705.1 Candidatus Sulfopaludibacter sp. SbA3 | reverse complement strand
GCTGCGGGTATAGCGGCGACCTCAACTGTGCCGGCCGCCAGTGCGTGCTGTATCCGGTCGGAAACATTCTTGGCGGTCTTGTATTGAACGTCGAGGACAAATCTCAACTGATTAACGGAGATGGGGGCGTTCGGATCAGCAAGTATCCGCATGGCCTCAAACCATTTCGATAGGGGCAGGTGGCTGTCGTGAAAGATGCTGCCCGTCGTAACCGAAAATTGGTATTTACATTCCTTATCCAAGCACTGGCAAATGTGCCGGACCTTGCCGGTTTTGCCCTTGGACTGAAACCGCGAAACTTTCTTGTTCCCGCAGTTGGGACAAGCGATGCCATCGGGCCAGCGCAGACTCTCAAGGTAAGAGATGCACTGGTCTTCGTTCAGTAGCTTGGCGGTAACTGAGGGGTCTGGGAATGCCATCCTGCGGTCGTCCTCGCCTGCCGATGCGATGATCTATAAAAGCGTGATGTCAAAATCCTAGCACTGGCTAGGACGACGCGTCCAGTTTCTTGTGACCTGCGCTTCGCAATCAATCCGGTACACTCTGGAGAATCGGTGGCGGATCGGATATCGACACCAGCTATTGGCCTAAGAAAACAGTTCCTTTACCTTTTGCGAAAGTGTTTTTTCCGACTGATCGCCGTTGGCGATGGGCTCCTCGGCCAAACCTTCCAATAGCTTCTTCTGATCGCGGGTAAGATTTGTCGGCGTAACGACTCGAACAAAAACAAAGTGATCTCCGCGGCCGTGCCCATTCACCTGGGGTATGCCTTTACCCTTTATCCGAAAGCGCGCGCCGGTCTGAGTTCCCTCCGGGATGTGCAGCGGCTCCTCGCCTTCGAGCGTCTTCACCTTGACGGTGGCTCCCAACGCTGCCTGCACAAAACCGATGGGTAAAGTGGACATCACATGCTGCCCTTCGCGCTCGAACTCCGTGTGCTCGTTGACGTGTATCAGCACGTAAAGGTCGCCGGTGGGGCCGCCGTTCATTCCTGCTTCGCCTTCGCCCGAGACCCGCAGTTGATTTTCGTTATCCACGCCGGCGGGGATGCTGACGCTTATGGTGCGCTCGGTCGGGACTATTCCATGGCCGGCGCAGGTCTTGCAAGGATCGGAAATCACCTGGCCCTGCCCCTGGCAGGCCGAGCAAGTATGCGCCATGATCAGCGGCCCACGTTGTGTGCGGACCTGTCCCGCGCCACCGCATCGTTGGCAAGTCGTCGGCTTGGAGCCCGCGCGCGAACCAGATCCGGAACATTTTGGGCAAGTGTCATTGCGCGGAATCTTGATTTGTTTTTTCACCCCAAAGGCGGCTTCTTCAAAGGTGATGGACAGGTTGTATCGCAGGTCCGATCCGCGGCGCGAGCGTGAGCGCTGCCCGCCCTGGCGCCCTCCGCCAAACAGATCGCCGAGGCCGAACATGTCTCCGAAGATGTCGCTGAAATCGGTGAATTGTGTGGGATCAAACCCACCAGCAGCGCCTCCGATGCCGGCGTGTCCAAACTGATCGTAGCGGCTGCGCTTGCCGGGATCGCTGAGAACGCTGTATGCCTCCGAGGCCTCTTTGAACTTCTCTTCTGACGCAGTCTTGTCATCCGGGTTTTTGTCCGGGTGATGTTGGATGGCTAGTTTCCGGTAGGCCTTCTTGATCTCGTCTGGCGTCGCGGTGCGTGACACACTTAGGACTTCGTAATAGTCTCGTTTCTCGCTGGCGTGGCCGCTTCGGTTGGACATAGTGTATTTAGATAGGGTGTTGTAGCTGGGAACTAATCGAGAATCAGAATTGTCTCATCGCCGGAATCATCGACACGGCCTTCGCCGGATTTTCTCGTCGCCACGGATTTCGGATTATGCGCCACGCGGACGCGCGCGGCTCGCAGCAATCGTTGCTTGTACATGAAGCCCGGTTGCAACTCGTCGACAATCTGTTGATCCTCATACGTCTCGGTGTCAACCGCGGCGACGGCCTCGTGGAGATTGGGATCGAAGAATTGATCCTTCGTTTCTATCGGTTCAATGCCCAGGCGCTGCAACGTCGTCAGAAATTGTTGGTAAATGATCTCGATGCCCTTGCGATAATTCTCTCCCTCGCCTGGCGACTTAATGGCCATCCCGAAACCATCCAGCACGGGCAGCAGCGACTCGAGCGTGGAGAATAGACTGTACTGGAGAAACTCTTCCTTCTCCTTCGCCATCCTCTTTCGGATATTGTCGAACTCGGCCACTTTGCGAAGCATCTGCTCCGTGATCTGGCGATTCTCCTCGCGCAGCTGGCGAATGGTCTCTTCGGCTACCGAGGCGCTGGAAGTCGAATCTCCGGCGGCTGATTCCTGGTCGGCTCCGGTCTGGGCTTGTTCGGATTCCTGATTTTCCAAGTTGTCGCTCATGGGTTTCCTTTAAGAGTTCTAGTTGGCGGCCTGTTCGCGGAAAAGCCTGCCGATAAATCCTATCGCACGAATGGCCCGATCGTAAGGCATGCGTGTGGGACCAAGAATCGCCATGCGCCCCGACGTGCCGCCGGGCCAGGGGAACAAGCTGCCAATCAGCGCGAAGTTGCGCATCTGCGGCGCGGCGCCGGGCAGGCCAATGATCACTTGCAATGGGGACTCCCCGGCAGTTAATCCGCTGGCGATACATTCATTCAGCAGCCGCACCAAATTTTCCTTTTCCTCAAGCGCGTGAATCAGCTCACGCAACCGCGACGGGTCGGCCAGCTCCGGCCGTCCGATCAGGTTGGACGCGCCTTCAAGAAAAACATCCGCGAGAGAAGTTTCCGCCAACATTCCCCGATTGTTCAACTGACGAAGCGCCATGACCAGCCCGTCCACAGTATGGCGTTCTGCCGTCAGGCGCTCGTGCAATTCCTCGCGAATTCTTTCCAGCTCCCAGCCCTGGAAATTGGCGTTGAGATACTCGGCGGCCGCAGCCAGTTCCGCCTGCGCAATCTGAAAATCAACACGGATCATGCGGTGCAATACCGGTATTCCGGGAGAAACCAGGATGACCAGAATGCGCCGCTCGCCGAGGCTGGTGAAGTGAATATGCTCCAGGACCGCCTTGCCGGCGGGCTGCCGCACGACCACACCGAGATTGTTCGAGACAAGCGAGAGAACCCGTGAGGTCTTCTCAAAAAGTTCCTCGTCCGAATTCTCTCCCCCGCCGCCGAGATGCGCGCCGAGGTTGGCCATGATTAAATCTTCGTCGGGCTTGGCTGGCGGCTCGCTCGAATCGAATTGGCTGGCGTAGTAGCGGTAAGCTTTTTCGGTGGGGATGCGTCCAGCAGAGGTGTGCGGCTGCTCCAGCCAGCCCTCTTCTTCGAGGTCCAGCATGATGCTGCGAATGCTGGCCGACGAGATGCTGTCTGGCCACTGTCGCGAGATGGTGCGCGATCCCACCGGCTCGCCAGTATCGATGTGCGTTCGCACCACCGCTAGCAGCGTGCCCCGTGTTCTGCCGGCAAGTGTTTCCATCAATCTCCGCAACTTAATGAATACAAGCAGCTTTCGAAGATACTGCCAAGCTGAAAAATCAAGCCTAACAACAATCTTAGTGGCTACTCCGCAGCAGTGTCAAGTTTGCCGGCCAAGCACGCGGATCGCGCTTGGCTACGGTCAGGAGCGTGGCGTGGATTTGGTTTTGGCGCGGACTTTCAGCGGCGGATGGCGGTGCCAAGTGGCCTCCCGGCGCAGAGACGCTTTGTGCTTGTTTACTTGCCGCAGCAAATCCTTGAAGCACTCTTGCAGGGCCGATAGAATCGAGTCCTCAGTCTCCTTGGCGTGCAGCACGGCGGAAGGCAGCGATAGGTTCAGCGAGCAGGTGGGAATTTCTCGTGCCGAGTTGTACTCCAGCACGCCGTGCAAATGGACGAGGTCCGGCGCAAAATGTTTCAGGAATTTATTGAGCTTCTCCGTATTGTGCGCGATGGCCTTGTCGATCTGTGCGGTGCGGACCACGTGATGATAAGCGAAATGTACTTCCATTAAGGCACTCCCGTCGGATTCCAGTATGAAGGTAATGAGTTGTCTTGCTGGTTGACGATTCTGAACTGGGTAATCACGGCCAGCTGCTTTCTTGCCGTGGGGCTCCTCGCATGGTTCAAGAGCCGCAGGCGAGCCGTTCGCTCACCGTGGCTACCAGGTCTTCATCCGCGCAATAGGTCTAATCTCCCGAAGCTGTGTTGGCCAATTGCTCTGTAGCCAGCGCTTCGTCGGCGGCCAGATCCCCATGTGCGATCTGGGAGATGTTCATCGAGCAGAATTTTGGCCCGCACATCGAGCAGAAGTGGGCCGACTTATAGCCTTCCTGCGGCAGCGACTCGTCATGCATGGCGCGTGCGACGGCCGGGTCGAGCGAAAGCTCGAACTGCTTATTCCAGTCAAAGGCGTAGCGTGCGCGAGAGAGCGCGTCGTCGCGATCGCGCGCGCCGGGCCGATGGCGGGCGATGTCGGCGGCGTGTGCGGCGATCTTGTAAGCAATGATACCCTGATGGACATCCTCGCGGTTGGGCAGGCCCAAATGCTCCTTGGGCGTTACGTAGCAGAGCATGGACGCACCGTGCCAGCCAATCATGGCCGCGCCAATGGCCGAAGTGATGTGGTCATAACCCGGCGCGATATCGGTAACCAGCGGACCCAGCGTATAGAACGGGGCTTCGTGGCACAATTCGTTTTCTTTTTCCACCTGCAATTGAATTTGGTCCAGCGGAATGTGGCCGGGGCCTTCCACCATTACCTGACAGTCATATTCCCAGGCGCGCTTGGTCAGGTCGCCGAGGATTTTCAGCTCGGCAAACTGCGCGGCGTCGCTGGCGTCGGCGAGGCACCCGGGGCGCAGGCTATCACCGAGCGAAAATGTTACGTCGTGCTTCTGGAAAATTTTGCAGAGGTCATCGTAATGCTCGAACAGGAAGTTCTCTTTCTTGTGGTGCGTCATCCACTGCGCTAGAATCGAGCCGCCGCGGCTGACGATGCCGGTGATGCGACCAGTGGTGAGCGGAATGAACTCGCGCAGAATTCCGGCATGGATGGTCATGTAATCGACGCCCTGCTCGGCCTGCTCCTCGATCACCTCCAGCATCAGCGACGCCGTCAGATCGTACACGCTGCGCACCCGCGTTAGCGCTTCATAGATGGGCACGGTGCCGATGGGCACAGGCGACTGCGCCAGAATGGCTTTGCGGATGCCGGGGATGTCGCCGCCGGTGGACAGGTCCATCACCGTGTCGGCTCCGTAGTGAACCGCGACGTGCAGCTTCTCCAGCTCATCTTCCACGTGCGAGATGACCGCCGAGTTGCCGATGTTGGCGTTGATCTTGCATTTCGACGCCACACCGATGGCCATCGGCTCCAGATTCTCATGATGAATATTGGCGGGAATGATCATGCGCCCGCGGGCGATCTCCTGCCGGATGAGCTCGGCATTCACGCACTCGAGTTCCGCAACGTAACTCATCTCTTCGGTAATGATGCCCTGGCGGGCATAGCGAAGTTGCGTTGGCGAAGCGTCGCCGGCCCTTTTTTTCAACCATTCGCTGCGCATAATCGTCTCCTTATATTGCCGGGTAGTTCAACGCAATAGTTCAACGCAATAGTTCAACGCAATCAGAGAATACAGTTTATTGATTCGCTCGGCGCTGCCGCGCGTGGATCAGTTTGTCGTCGAGAGGTTTACGGCTGGCGAACCCCTCGTCGGTATAGTGCCAGTGCCGAATGCCGGTCTCACCCAGCTTCCAGCAAAGATAGGCTTCCCGACCGCCGATCAGGGTAGGGAAGTCGATCAAGCCGATGTCGAGATCTTTAATGAGTACTCCGTATTCCTGCACAACTTCTATATGCTCACGCAACCGTTCGAGCGCGTCCTCTTTGCGCTGTTTTACCGCAAGCGCTTCGGGTAGATCCACCCGAACGCCGCCCATGCGCACAATACGCTCCATTAACTTCGCCTGCTCGCGGCCTGCCTCATCCATGAGCCGCTTGCACTCGATGGCAGCTTGCAGTAGTCCTTCGATCTCGGGCAGCAGTTCTTCAGCCTGCCGTAAATCAAAATGGTTCTCCTGCATGATTTCTTCACCGTCTCCAGAGCAGATTTTTCTATGGAGCTCGGCCAGCGCGAATATGGAGAAGCGTCAGCCTTGCCTAGGATCATACTATCATCATAAAGGCGGACAGTGAGGGTTTGGAATACAAACTGATTTTGCAACCACCGTGTCCTCGCTGCCCCCTATGGAAGAGATAAGGAATCGCTGCTATGTCCGAAATTGTCGCAGAAGAACTTTCGCGTGAGCATTCCGGGAAAAATGTTCTGCTGCGCCTGGCCTACGATGGCACAGACTTCTCCGGCTGGCAGATTCAGATGGGGTTGCCCTCCATCCAAGGCCAATTGACCGAGGCCTTTCAGAAGATAACGGGCGAGCTGGTCCACGTCCGCGGCTCAGGGCGTACCGACGCGGGGGTGCATGCGCTGGGGCAGGCGGCCAGCGTCCGGCTGCAATCGCCGATTCCGGCTGCGAACCTGATTCGCGCGTTGAACCATCATCTGCCAGAGAGCATTCGAGTACTGTCGTCCGTGGAGGTTGCCAATGATTTCCACGCGCAGCACGACGCCGTCGCCAAGACCTATCGCTATCGCATGTACCGCGCGTCGATCTGCTCGCCGTGGCTGGTGCGCTTCGTTGACCCCTATCCTTATCCGCTCGACGAGAAGTTGATGATCGAGG
>CAMBEY010000159.1 GCA_945865705.1 Candidatus Sulfopaludibacter sp. SbA3 | reverse complement strand
AAAAGCAGGTCCTTCGCTGCGCTCAGGATGACAGCACTATGGTGGGCTTCAGCGGGAAGCAGATTCGGTTGGGGAGGGCAAATGGGCCAGCGGATCGCCAGCGTAGTTTGCAGCCATACCGGGCAGCACGGTGACTTCACCGCCCGGCGTCTTGCGGCGGCGATAGACCATCAATCCCAGGGCGCTGAAGATGAATAGCGTTGGCACCAGCAGGATCAGGATGCCCACCTTCAGCACTTCGATGGTGCGCGAGCCTGCGCCTTCCACGCTCTTGTAGCAAAGCACGCACTGCGCGGCGGCGGGCAGGGAAGCCAGCGGCGTCACCAGCAACCAGACGAACACGAATTGGCACAAGCGCGTCATGTTGGGTATATACCGAGGCCCTTAGCGCGGCCAGCCCCATTCCTGAATGCGGAAGCTGTCGGGGAAGATCACCAGCATCAGCAGCGTACACATCATCCACATGGGGATCAGCGTCAGCACCAGGCTGAAGCGCTCATAGCGCAGGTGCATGAAGTAGGCGATGATCATCGCCGCCTTGGCGATCGACAGGCCCAGCAGGATGGTCAGCATCAATCCCACGGGCAGGTGGATGTAGGCCAGAAACACTTCGACAGCGGTGAGGACTAACAACACCACCCATACCGTCATGAACCACTTGGTGGTCCCGTCGTGGTGTTCGCCTTGCTCGCTTGCATGATTTCCGCTCATGGTTCCATTCTCCTTGAGGCAGTCGTAGCGTCTTTAATGTGCCGCGCCAGAGGGCGCGACCGAGAGTAAATAGATCAACGGGAAAACGAACATCCACACCAGATCGACAAAGTGCCAATACAGGCCGGTGATCTCGACATAGTCGGCCGGGTACTTGCCCGACTTATAGCCGAGCGAAATAACGATCAACGCCACCACGCCGATGGTTACGTGCAGCATGTGCAGACCTGTGATGGTGAAGAACGTGGCGCCGAACAGCGGATTGCCCCAGGGATTGGAGTTGGTCCGCAACCCTTCGTCAATCAGCGTGCGCCACTCATTGGCGTGCAGCAACAGGAAGGCCACGCCGCCGCCGACCGTGGCCCATATCCATTTGAAGGACGCGGCCATGCGCCCCTGCTGCGCCGCCGAGACGGCGAAGACCATGGTGATGGAACTGGTCAGCAGGAACAGCGTCATGACGGTGGAGACCACGATGCTGGGATAGAAATGAAACGCCATCGGCCAGTCTTTGCTGGAAACGCGCAGATAGCTGTAGGCCATCAGCAGCGCCGTAAACGTCAGGGCGTCGGAGATGATAAACAGCCACATCGACAATTTCTTGGACGGGATGCCAAACGGCGAAACGCCGCCATCCCATACGGAAGTTCCCACGCCATCGGCTTCAATCGTTGACACTGTCTTGACCTCCGCGTCAGATTACTCACGTTAAATAATGTCTATCGCCACAGCCAGAGCAACAACATAATGTAGATCCACAAGCCATCCATGAAGTGCCAGTAGATGGCGGTTACTTCCACCAGGGTGCGCTTCGCCGGACCCAGCCGGAAACGCAGCGCCTCGATCGAAATGTATCCAAGCGCGGCCAGCCCGCCCAGCAAATGCAGCGCGTGCGAGGCTGTCAGCAGATAGAAGAACGAACTGCTGGGATTGGTAATCAGGAAGATGCCGGCCGCTGCCAAATCCTGCCAAACCCGGTACTGTCCAAACAAAAATCCCGCGCCCAGAATCACCGTGGCCATCAGCCAGCGGTTGCAGGCTTCGCGCTGCCCGCCGAGCAGTGCGCGCCGCGTGGCATCCAGAGTATAGGAGCTGGCCAGCAGTATCAGCGTGTTCAGCCACAGCAGAGGAGGCAGCGACAACGCCTGCCAGTCATCGCCCAAGCCGCTGCGCACAATGTAGGCGCTGGTGAAGGCGATGAAGAACATGGAGATGGCGATCAGGGCCAGCCACATACCGGTGTGATAGACGCGCCGCGCGGTCCCCGGAGGCAGTCGATCGCCATTCCCGTGGGCAAACTCATCGACCATGCTCGGAGGCAATCCGCCTCCGCCCGTGGTGAATGCCGGCTTCCGTTCTGTAAGTGTCTCTGCCATTTTTTTAATCGTTAACGCGATCCGAAAAGCAGATTCCTCGCTGCGCTCGGAATGACAACCATTACTTGAGAGTCAACTATTTCATCGGCTCGTCTTGCATCACGAAGTCTTTTGCTTCGCCCGGACGGCTGTATTCATAGGGTCCGCGATAGACCACCGGCACACGCCCGCCGAAATTATCAAAGGGCGGCGGCGAGGGGATGGACCACTCCAGCGTAGTCGCTTCCCAGGGATTGTCGGAGGCCTTGGGGCCCTTCATCATGCTCCAGATGATGTTAAACAGGAACAGCAACTGCGCGCCGATGGTGATCATGGCCGCATAGGAGATGAACACGTGCATGTCCTGCAAGGGAGCCAGAAAATCCACGCCGGAGGTATCCGCGTAGCGGCGTGGATGGCCGACGATGCCCATGTAGTGCATGGGCATGAAGATGGCGTAGACGCCCAGGAAGGTCACCCAGAAATGGATTTTGCTCATGGTCTCGTTCATCATCTTGCCGAACATCTTGGGGAACCAATACTGCGTTCCGGCGAACATGCCGAAGATGGCCGCCACGCCCATCACCAGGTGGAAGTGGCCGACCACGAAATAAGTGTCATGCAGATAAAGATCGAGAGAAGGCTGGCCCAGGAAGATGCCGCTCAGTCCGCCGGAGATGAACAGCGAGACGAAGCCGATGGCGTAGAGCATCGGCGCGGTGAAGCGAATCTGCCCGCCCCACATAGTCCCGATCCAGTTGAACGTCTTGATCGCCGACGGCACGCCGATCGACAGCGTGAGCACCGAGAAGACCATCGCTGTATAAGGACTCATGCCGCTGATGAACATGTGATGGCCCCAGACCAGGAAGCCCAGCAGTCCGATGCCGCACATGGCCATGACCATGGCGCGGTAGCCGTAGACGGGCTTGCGCGAGAATACCGCGAGAATCTGCGAAGTGGCGCCCATGCCGGGCAGGATGGCGATGTACACTTCCGGGTGTCCAAAGAACCAGAACAGGTGCTGCCACAGAATGGGCGAGCCGCCCTTATGATCGATTAACTGCTCGCTGATGACCAGTCCGCCGGGGACGAAGAAGCTGGTGCCGGCGGTGCGGTCCAGCAGCAGCAGGATGCCAGCGGCCAGCAACACGCCGAAGGCCAGCAGTCCCAGCACCGCGGTTACGAACCACACCCAGCAGGTCATCGGCATGCGCATCATCGACATGCCGCGAGCGCGCATGTCCAGTGTGGTGGCGATGAAGTTCAACGCGCCCAGCAGCGCGCCCAGGCAGAATATCCCGATGCTGATGATCCACATGTTCATGCCCATGCCCTGGCCCGGCCCGGCAATGGCGCCGACGGCGCTCAACGGAGGATAGGCCACCCAACTGCCGATGGGCGCGCCGCCCTCCACGAAGAAGGCCAGGATCATCACCACGAAGGCCACAAACGTTACCCAAAACGACAGCATGTTCAGGACCGGGAAGGCCATGTCGGCCGCGCCGATCTGGATGGGCAAAAAATAATTGCCAAAGCCGCCTTGCGGCGCCGTGGTCAGCACGAAGAAGACCATGATGGTGCCGTGCATGGTAACCAGCGCGAGGTACATCTCCGGGGTCATCTGCGCGCCGCCGAAGAACGGGAATTCGCCGCTCGGCCAGGCCAGCCGCAGCCGCATGTAGAGCGACAGCCCCATGCCCACAAACACCGCCGTCAGCGCCAGCAGCCAGTACTGGATGCCGATCACCTTATGGTCCAGGCTGAAGATGTACTTCTTCCAGAATCCGGTCGGCGCTTGATGCACATGAGGCGCCGCTGCTGTACCGTGTGACATAATTCTCTCTCCCTCGCCTGATTCCTGGTGCTTGCCCCTGGTGCTTGCCTACGACACACACTCAACTCGACTTCAGTCGGACTTCAATCTGCGCCGTTACTGAATCGCCGAATCGATTAGCCACTGGTTGTAGTCCGCCTCGGACTTCACTTGCAGGAAGCTGCGCATCTGATAGTGGCCCAGCCCGCAAATCTCCATGCAGGGTATCTCATAATTGCCGATCTGCGAGGCGGTGAAGTGCAGGCGGTTTTCGAGGCCCGGCACGGCGTCCTGCTTAATGCGCAACTCGCGCACCGAGAAGTTGTGGATCACGTCTTTGGAACGCAGGATCACCTCCACCGGCTTGTTCACCGGCACGGCCATCACCGGCATCACCAGATCGTCCTTGCCAGCGGGGTCTTCCGGATCAATGCCCAGAGGGTTACCGATGGATTCCTTCATCAACTCCGGCACGGTGCGTCCGAACTGCCCGTCGGGGCCGGAGTAGCGCGCGTACCAGACGAACTGCTGTCCCCACATCTCAATCTTGATGGCGTCGGCGGGCGCGGCTTCGATATGCGCGCGTACCCAGATGTTTTGCCCGGCGAACACCAGGCTCACGAAGATCACTCCGGCGGCCACCGTCCACACTATTTCAAGCTTGGGGTTGCCCAGAATGTACTGGGCCTTGCCGCCCTGCCCGCGATAGCGGAACACCGTGTAGGCCAGCGCAATCTGCGCCAGGAAGAAGATGACGCCGGTGATGACCAGCGTCAGCATGAAGTGCTTATCGTACGCCGCGCCGTATTCGGAGATGAACGGCGGGAGCCAATACCCCGAACTCGGCATAAAGTAATACATCGAGGCCAGCGTGATGCCTGTGATCGCCAGCGCCAGCAGAAGCGCCATAGCCTTGACTCCGTTCTAAACAGAAATTTTTATGTCCACCAAACAGCTTGCAGCCGAAATGAGTACTAAAGTAGAAAATTTTACCAACAATACGCGCCAGTGAAAAGGAAAATCTTCATCTCTTCTTTATCCCGGAGATTCGGTCGGAGGCTCGGGTGCGCAATCTGGGTTAGAATAACTGCTTTACCAGACGCGCCTGTCGTCTTCTTTGCGATTCGCGTCTGGCCGACAAATTAATTACTTTCCATTCAGCGAGGACACCATCATGGATCTGGGAATTAAAGGACGAGTCGCACTGGTTTGCGGCGGAAGCTCGGGACTGGGCAAGGCCTGCGCCACGCTGTTTGCGCGCGAGGGCGCGCTGGTGGCCATCTCCTCGCGCACGCCGGAAAAACTGGAGAAGGCCGCCGCCGAAATCAAGAAGGAAACCGGCGCGCCAGTGTTCACCGTTGCCGCCGACGTCAGCAAGCCCGCCGACGTGAAGATGCTGGTGCAGAAGGTCGCCGAGCACTTCGGCAAGCTGGAGATTCTCATCCCCAACGCCGGCGGCCCGCCCGTAGGCCAGTTTGAAGCGCACGCCGAAGATGTCTGGATGAAGGCGCTCGAGTTGAATCTGCTCTCCACCGTCAACCTGTGCCGCGAGGCCGTGCCGCACATGAAGGCCGCCCGATGGGGCCGCATCGTCAATATCACTTCCTTCGCCGCCAAGCAGCCGCAGGAGGGCCTCATTCTCTCCAATACCGCGCGCGCCGGCGTGCTGGGCTTCGCCAAGTCCATCGCCAATGAACTTGCGCAGTACGGCATCAACGTCAACACGGTTTGTCCCGGCGCGTTCGAGACCGACCGCAACATGGACCTGTCGCGCAAGCGCGCCGAGGCCCGCGGCATGAATCTCGATGAGTTCATTGCGCAGCGCGCGAAGGAAATTCCGCTGGGCCGCTTCGGCCGTCCCGATGAGTTCGCCGACCTGGTCTGCTTCCTCGCCTCCGAGCGCGCGAGCTACGTTACCGGCACCGCAATACAAATCGACGGCGGCGTGGTGAAGGGGCTGATTTAAGGCGTTTCCGCACGTTTAACGCGTCTCCCTCACGTTGTCATCCTGTGCGCAGCGAAGGATATGCTTTTGTTTGCGGATTGGCAAAAAGCATATCCTTCGCTGCGCTCAGGATGACAACTCGGAGGGGCTATGCGCGGAATGAAACCGTGCTACATTTTCCTTCTGGACCCATTTGCATAAAGGAGTACTCGCCATGATAAAGATCATCGACGTCGCGCACGTCATGTTCAATGTTACGGACATGGAACGCTCGCTGAAACTCTACCGCGACCTGCTGGGCTTCACCGTCTCGGGCACCTATGATGGCGCGGTTACCTGGCTCAACATGGGCCAGTATCGCGAGGGGCAGAGCCATTTCTTCCACGACATCGGCCTATATCTGGTTCCCAACGCCGCGCCGGAAAACGCGCGCAAGGTGGTGGGCCTGAATCACGCCGCGTTTCGTTTGGCCACTGTGGATGAGGTGAACCAGGCCGCCGAGATACTGAAGGCCGCCGGGGTGAAAATCCTGAAAGGCCCCGCCACGCACAAGGAAGACTCCGATTGCTACCTCTACTTTGAAGACCCGGACGGCAACGTGCTCGAACTGGTGGCCTCAACGCTGCCGAACTTCCCCGCCGACTACGTGGCCAATCGCGTGGACTAGCGTGCGGCGCAGTAGCCACGGCACGATTTGTGCGCCGAAGGCTTTTCCTGGAAACGGATTTCCCCCATGACGCGGATTTAACCCAACAACGCGGACTCTACTCGGAGGATTCTCGAAATGGATTTAGAAAAATTGATCGAAGGAAAACTCGAGCAGATGGGTCTCGCCCTTCCCGCCACACCGACGCCGGTAGCGGCCTACGTCCCCGCCGTGCGCAGCGGCAACCTGGTCTTCGTCTCTGGCCAGGTCCCGCGCGAAAAAGGTGAGCTGAAGCACAACGGCCACGTGGGCGACAACGTTACGCTGTGGC
>CAMBEY010000158.1 GCA_945865705.1 Candidatus Sulfopaludibacter sp. SbA3 | reverse complement strand
CTCTGACCTTCGGCGGATTCCAGAATCAAGGGTCCGTTACGGCGGGCTACCGGTTCGCCAACATCAAAGGCCGCCGCGAGGAATACCAGCAGTTGTTTAATCTGCGCGATGGATTCCGCCTGCTGGACTTTAATCTAATCGGCCAGGCGGAATCGAAAGGCGCGCGGTTCGCCGATGATTACTCGCTCACGCTGAGCGGGCTGGGTGGCGACCCGTTTCCCGGCGGGCAGTTCTCCGTGCGCAAAGCCGGACTCTATGACCTGCGCGTCAGCTATCGCCAGAGCACCTACGTCTGGGATCGCGATGATCAGGCCGCACTCCCCATCGGCATCACAGGACTGACTACTAATCACGACTGGTCCACGGTGCGCAAGATGGGCTCGATAAACTTCAATCTGCGGGCGACCAATCAACTGCGTTTCGGATTTGAGTATTTTCGCAATACGCGCGATGGAATGAATTTCTCGACGCGCACCATCGACTATTTTGCCGCGCCAGCGGCGTGGGGATCATTCGCGCGCGCCAACCCCTACTACGTGGCCGCGCCATTGAGCGAGACATCCAACCGCGCGACGGGAAGCGTGGACTACACGCGCAAGAACTGGAACGCGCACTATCGCATCGGCTATCAGGCATTTGACAGCATCATCCGTGGCAACAATACGGCTTCACCTCAGCGCAGCATCAACGTCGGCGAGGCGGCCACCGCCGGGGAGCTGGCCCGGCTGATCTCCTGGAGCGATTCGCGGCAATTGAAAACGCCCGTCAGCGAATTTTCCTACAACGGCTCTCCCAACGCTGCGCTCGACCTGCGCGGGGGATACACATTCTTCCGCTTCCGCGGGCCCGCTTCGCTGGATGCCGGATTTAATGGTCTGGCTCGGGCCAGCGCCAGCGGTGCCACAACCCCGCCATTTGTCAGCTATGCAATTTCTCTGAGTACTCGCACGGAGGTCACCGAGCCCACGCATATACTCGATCAAGGGTTGACGTATAAAGTCCGGGATTGGTGGAACGTGCTATTCGATTACCGCTTTACGAATTCCTCATCGGAAAACCGGGGAGACTTCCACGGCGTTGCGGACGCGGCTCCGATTGCTGGCGAAGTGGACTACCTTTGGGACGTTCAATCGCATCAGAGCGAATTGAACTTGGAGTTCATTCCCCGCCGTGATGTGGGTATCCGCGCCGGGCTGCGCTACTACCATCGCGACGTGGAGGTCCGGGAAGGCGGAGTTGTCCAGAACATTCCCAGCAAGGTCATCAACACCGTCTCCCCCATTCTCAACGTGTACTATCAGCCTTCCAGTAAAATCTCGCTGCGCGGCGATTTCACCAGCACCACCGACGGCACATCGTATACCCGAATCAGTCCCCAAACCGATGTCCGCTCGCGACTCTCCGCGCGTTTGCATCCCTGGGAGAAGCTCTGGATTGAGAGTGGCCTGACTTTGCGCAACCGGCATTTCGACGAATCGAATTTCCAGAACAATATGCGCATTACTTCAACGAACGTAACCTATCGGCAAAATGAACGTCTTTCACTATTCGCCGGATTTTCCTACGATAGCCACTTCGCCACGTCAGATGTCACGTTTCTGCGCGGCACGGCGCCGCTCGACGTTCTGTGGCGGGATCAATCGGTGAGCCGCACCTGGCAGGCCGGGTTTTCGGCGAACCCCGCAGCCCGGCTCGGCGTTAGCTTCAGCGGCAACTATGTGCGCGCCACGGGGCGCGGGGAGATCAGCGGCGAGCCGCCCAACTACGGCCCTCTGAAGTTTCCCTACGCCACGGCCACGGTCCATTACGACGTTCCGGCGGCGGGAAGAATTGCAGTAGACTTGCAACGTACCTATTACATCGAAGAGATCGTAAGAAGTAATAACTTCAGCGCGAATCTGCTGACGATTCGCTGGACGAGGGATTTTTAGTTGTCATCCGTGTTGGGGAGAAGGCACATGTCACAATCGCAACCAAGCTGCTTTGAATCTGGAAGTCTTTCGCTGCTTCTTTCTGTAACACTTCTCCTGGCGCCAGCCATCTCCTTTGCCGCCACCACGGAGGATGTATATAAGGACACCTGCGCGATCTGCCACGGCGTTGACGGCGCGGGACAGACGGCGCGCGGAAAAAGATTCAAGCTCAAGGACCTGCGCTCGGCGGAGATTCAAAAGCTGACGGACGCGCAACTGCTCGACATCATCGCCAAGGGCAAAGGCAAGGACATGCCTGGGTACGAGCAGGAATTCGGGCCAGACGGCGTGAAGGCTCAAGTGGCGCACCTGCGCGAGCTTGCGAAAAAGAAATAGCCGGTAAATAGAGGTGCATTTTTGCATAGGTCTAACGAATGCTGAGTCTGGCGACAATCGGCGCGTTGTTCACCGGCATGGCCTTGGCGCTCGTGCTGCTGGTTGCTTTCCGGCCTGAATTGACGCGTGCGCGGGGCGGCAAGGTTTTCGCCTTTGTGGCGTTGTTCGTGTTTCCATTGCTTGCCACATGGACTGGCGGCAGCGCGCAGATGGAAAGCTCCAAACAAACTCAGTTCTGCCTATCTTGTCACGTGATGGCGGACCATGGGCGCAGCCTGCACATTGACGATCCGGGTTATCTGCCCGCCGCGCATTTTCAGAACCGGCGCATCCCGCGCGAACAGGCCTGCTTCACCTGCCACAGTGACTACACTTACTTCGGTGGCGTGTCGTCGAAATGGCGCGGGTTGCGCCACGTATACGTGCAGTATTTCGGTGCCATCCCCAAGCCCGCGGAAATTAGACTTTACTCTCCATTTCCCAATAGCACATGCCTCCATTGCCACGAAGGGTCCCGGTCATTTGAAGAAGAGTCGGCTCATCTCCGCGACGCCGATCTGGTGAAACGGCTGAAGTCCAGCGAGCAGTCCTGCATGTCTAGCGGATGTCACGACTTCATTCATGACGTGGGCAATATCAATGACGCCACCTTCTGGAAGGAGACTCCGTGATGCCGGAACGGTCGCGTTTCCCCGCCAACACAAAGCGCACCAGGACAGAGCGCAGGCTCTCCGCTGCCGGCGTCATCGTCGCCGCCGGTCTGCTGATCCAAATACTGTCTCACCTCTGGATTCATCCTCTGGCCTTTATGAGCTTTCTAATCATCGGCACTCCGCTGGTCGTCCTGGGAGTGCTGCTCTTCCTCTTGTCGCTGATTTGGCACGATGAGATTACGCTGGCATCGAGCGAATGATTCTTCCTGCATGTCCGCGGCGCTCTCCCATCCACTCCTCCCTACGGTATTCTGCTATTCTGGTTCCCGGAATGGCCCGGAGTGAAATGATATGATGCCGCCCTCTCTCGCACCGAATGCGATCTGGCATACCAAAACGCCTGATCAGGTTTTTGCCGATTTGAATGCCTCTCCCAACGGCCTGTCCGATGCAGAGGCCGCCCGCCGCTTGGGCCAGTCCGGCCCTAATGAACTGCGTGCCGCCGCGACCGTCTCTCCCTGGTCCATTCTATTCAGTCAATTCAAGAATGTCCTCATCATCATTTTGCTGGTGGCAACTGTGTTATCGGGTTTGTTGGGCCATGCCGTGGAAGCCATCGCCATCGGGGTAATCATTTTGTTCGCGGTGCTGCTGGGTTTCTATCAGGAGTATCGTGCGGAGCGGGCCATGGAAGCGTTGCGCCGCATGGCCGCGCCCACCGCACATGTTCTGCGAGATGGCCATGAGCAAGAGATCGCAGCCCGCGACCTGGTGCCCGGCGATGTCGTTCTACTCCACCCAGGCGCCCGCATTCCGGCCGATGCGCGCCTGCTGGAAGCTATCAATCTACAGATCGAAGAATCGGCTCTGACAGGCGAGTCCGTCGCGGCGGCCAAGAAAACAGATGCCTTGACCAACCCGAATCTTCCGATCGGCGACCGCCTCAACATGGCCTATGCCGGCACTTCCGTAACCTATGGGCGGGGCCGGGCCATCATTGTCGCCACGGCAATGGAGACGGAGTTCGGCAAGATCGCCACGATGTTGCAGACGGTGGAGACAGGCCGCACGCCGCTCCAGAAAAATCTGGACCGCGCCGGTCACGTATTGGCCAAAGCGGCCCTGGTGATCGTGGCGATCGTGATGGCGCTGGGGCTATATCGCGGGCAGCCCATCCTGGAGATGTTCATCTTCGGCATCGCACTGGCGGTAGCGGTTGTTCCGGAAGCACTGCCGGCCGTGGTTACCATTTCGCTGGCCATCGGCGTGCAACGCATGGTGCGCCGCAACGCGCTGATCCGGCGACTGCCCGCGGTGGAGACGCTAGGCAGCACCTCCGTTATTTGTTCAGATAAGACCGGCACGCTCACCAGGGATGAGATGACCGCGAGGAGATTTTTCGCAGGCGGGCAGATCGTGGACATTAGCGGGGCGGGCTATGATCCCCGCGGCGAGTTTTCAGTGGCGGGCCGGATGGTTGAGCCGCCGCTGGCACTCCGCGCACTTTTGCAGGCGGCCACGCTGGCCTCCGACGCCACCATCGAGGAAGACCGAGCCACGGGCGCGACGGTCCTCAAGGGCGATCCCACCGAGGGAGCCTTGGTGGTGGCCGCCGCTAAGGCCGGGCTGCGCAAGTCCGATCTGGAAGCGCAGTGGCCCCGCGTGCATGAGATTCCATTTACCTCCGAAGCCAAGCGGATGACCACGCTGCACTCCGGCGCGGGGGGGGGCACCGTGGCCTATTCCAAAGGCGCGCCGGAGGTCATTCTGAGTTTATGCGCGCGCCAGATGAAGAGCGATCAGGCCGAGTCACCGCTCTCCGACAGCGACCGCGCCGCGATTCTCGATCAGGCCCGGATGATGGCCGAGAATGCGCTGCGCGTTCTGGCGGTGGCCTCTCGATCCGGCGCCACTCCGGAGAATGCCGAAAGCGAAATGACTTTTCTGGGCCTGGTGGGGATGATCGATCCGCCGCGTCCCGAGGCGCAGGCCGCTATTGAAACCTGCCGTCTTGCCGGAATTCGCGCTGTGATGATCACCGGCGATCATCCCGCGACGGCGCAGGCCGTGGCCCGGGAATTGGGGCTGTTGCGCGAGGGCCGCGTCATCACCGGAGTGGAGCTGGACCGGCTGCCGGACGAGGAGTTCGCGCGGCTGGTGGAGGACATTGAAGTCTATGCGCGCGTTTCGCCGGCCCATAAGCTGCGCGTGGTAACCGCGCTCCAGAAAAACGGACACGTGGTGGCCATGACCGGCGACGGCGTCAATGACGCTCCCGCGCTCAAGAAGGCCGACATCGGCATCGCCATGGGCATCACCGGCACGGACGTCACCAAGGAAGCCGCCGCCATGACCCTCACCGACGATAATTTCGCCTCCATCGTCGCCGCCGTCGAGGAGGGCCGAGGCATCTTCGGCAATGTCAGAAAGTATCTGATGTTCCTGCTCTCCTCCAATATCGGGGAGATCGTGTTGATCCTCGGCGCGGTCGTCCTTGATCTTCCCATTCCGCTGACCGCCGTGCAAATTCTTTACGTCAATCTAGCCACCGACGGCCTGCCCGCGCTGGCCCTGGCCGTGGACCCGCCGGAAGCCGATCTCATGCGCCGCAAGCCGCGCAACCCGCGCGCCGGCATCTTCACCCGCCCGGTAATCGTCCTGATGCTGGTGGGCGGATTGTGGTCCGCGACAGCCAATCTTGGCTTGTTCAGTTGGGCTCTGGGTACGGGGAGAAGCCTGGCGGAGTCGATGACTATGACCTTTGTTTCGCTGGTGCTGATCCAGTTTATCAAGGCCTATAATTTTCGCTCCGACCGCCTTTCGGTGTTGAACCGGCCATTCGCCAACAAATGGCTGAACTGGGCGATCCTGTGGGAAGTTCTTCTGCTCATCCTGGTGGTCAGTGTGGATGTGCTGCACGCGGCCTTCGGGACATTCACCCTGCCCTGGGAAGACTGGCTGATCGTCATCGCGGTGGCCTCCACCATCACTCCCGTGCTGGAATTGGCAAAATGGATGGAGCGCCGTGGGTGGTTCGGCCCCACAGACGAAATGGCGTGACTATTTGCCAACAATCCTTAGAAGTTCGGCACTGCCCTATGTCCCACATGGAGCACACAATATAAACGGGTGCTTCCGCAATCGAGTGTTGTTGGTTCCTCCCGATCTCTAACAAATAAATAGGCTTATTCTTTATTTTGCAAATTCCAGAACGGTAAAGGCTATTTCTTCCAGCAACATGTTGAAGATTATAGGGTTATACTGATTCCGCCAACAGTCGATTGCGGAAGCACCCGATGAGACGGTATGTGGTTTCAGAATCAACTCCACCCGCGAAGTTGCCATTCCCGGTGCATGCCCTAGGCTGAGGATTACTAGCCGATTCCCGATCCGAGCATGTGGCGCACTCAGCTCCATCTGCCGTTAGCAGGTTGAACTGTAACGAGTGGCAAGGGATGGGCGACGAGTTTGCGTGGCCGCGCAAATCCGCGAGGCGAGAGGGAGAGCGACATATGGTGAACAAGACTGAATTCAAAATGGTTGGTGCATTTGCGAGTCGCGTGCAGTGGCTGGCGATGGCTGTGTTGCTGCTCGTCGCTGCGCCTACATCAGGCGTCGCGCAGGGTGAGTTCCATCTTCAGGAAGCGACGATCACCGACATTCACAGCGCGATCCGAGCCGGGCAGATCACCTGCCAGGGATTGGTGCAGGCGTACATCAATCGCGCGAAAGCCTACGACGGCGTCTGCACGCAACTGGTGACGAAAGACGGCGCGGCCATTCCTCCCGCCATGGGTGCAATGCGGACAGGAGCGCCTACTAAATTTCCCACCAGCACCGTGCCGGTCTCGAAAATCCTGCCGGATTTTGATCAATACATCGGCCCGCCCATTG
>CAMBEY010000157.1 GCA_945865705.1 Candidatus Sulfopaludibacter sp. SbA3 | reverse complement strand
AACCGCGCGCGCTTCGACTTCTCCGAGATGATCTCCAACCGCTACGCTCTGAAGGATGTGAACGACGCGCTCGAGAATATGGCCGCGCTGCGCGAGATCAAGCCCGCGATCATTCCATCAATGGGTTAGGGAATGGGCGGTGGGCAATGGGGTGTGCGCGCTAATCGCCGTTGCGGAGTGCCATCAGATACTTGAACAGCCAGACGACGCCGGTAATCGGCAGCAGCAGTATCTGCGTAAGCAGGGATTGCCGGCTGCTCGAAGCTTCGCGGGACTGTTTCTCCGTGCTCGCCAATTGCACCATCAGCATGGCCGCGTACTTGGTGAAGTTCGTGGCGCACTTCTCGCACGTGCCACCCTGTGCTTGCAGGTGATGGCAGGAGGGGCATTCGTAGCGTGTCGGCATGTGGCAGCGCTTGCAGAAGCGCACCGTGACGGGATTCTCAAGCCCGCACTTCGAGCAGGTGATGGGCGGAAGCGGCATGTGGCGATTATACGTCACGGCCCGCTGGCGCCGCCGCCGCATATCGCGACTGGCCATATACTAAGTTGGCACATTTTTTACGGGGACGCCTTCGCCTGGCGCCCGGTGAATAGGAATCTCCTTCGCTTCCCGATAAATCGGGACAGGCCGCTCAGGATGACAGCGTGCAAGGGATGTTGCTGTGTTACTAGTGAGCAGGACACTAGCGCTCGATTGTGGTAGTCTGGCATCGCCTGTCCGGCAATGGCAGGCAATGATAACGGGGCGTCCAATTATTTGATGAGGAGGAAAGATACATGAGGAAACTATTTTTATTGGCCATCACGGCCATGGCAATGATGGGAATTGGAGTTGGCGTGGAATCAGCCGGCGCGCAACAGCCTGCTCCGCCAGCGGGAGGCCAGGCAGCACCGGCGGCGCCACCAGCGCCCATGACGTTTTTCATCACCAGCGTCAGTCCGGGGACGGGCGCGAACATCGGCGGCCTCGCCGGCGCGGACGCGCATTGCTCGAAGCTCGCGGCAGCCAGCGGCGCGGCGGGCGCGTCGAGCAAGACGTGGCACGCTTATCTTAGTACACAGGGCGCGGGCGCGGTGAACGCTCGCGACCGCATCGGCGCGGGTCCGTGGCACAACGCCAAGGGCGAGCTGATCGCCAACAACGTCGCCGACCTGCATGGCGATGTCGAGCGCGACCGCAACAACGTAACCAAAGGCTCGGCGCTGAGCGAGAAGGGCGAAGCGATCAACGGGCGCGGCGACACGCCCAACCGCCACGACATCATGACCGGCTCGACATCGCACGGTCGCGCCTTCACCGATGCCGCCGACCACACCTGCAAGAACTATTCCGACGGCACATCGCCGCAGGGACAAGGCTCGGTACACTTGGGCCATCACGACCGCCAGGGCGGCGGCAACACCTCCTGGAACGCCGCGCACGCCAGCCGCGGCTGCTCGCAAGACAACCTGAAAGCCTCCGGCGGCGACGCGTTGCTCTACTGCTTCGCGCAGTAATGCTTGTTGGGGAGACAAGGTTATATCTTTACGAAGTCCTTCGCAAAGACCCTTGTCTCCCGCAGGTATCTCTCTAATAGGGCAGGTCTGAAGCGCGGTGTTGCTAACAGTAAACCTGGCGTGACCTGGTTTCTGTTTGCACCATAATGCCTTCGAACCACAACCTGATATTCCGACCTTGAACTCTTATTGCTGTGGGCGATACGGTTGCGAATACGACGCAGTTCATCGATAAACAAACTGGATCGATCTACAGCAAGCACAAGATTTTCGTGACCGCCGAGGACAAAGCCGATATTGTCCTTAATATCCCTTGCCGTTGACCACCTAAGCTGCATCTTTGCATTCTTTCGACCTTGTGATTGAAATAGTTGTTTCGCATGGTTTATCGAAGTAGCTCTTGTAAGGGGGGTGGGCAGAGTGCCATCAACGTAACTTGCACCGCAAGCGACCTTTGCAGCGACCGAAGACACCAAGTTCAAGAAGAGATCAAAAAGGCGTAATAGGATGATCTCAGAAACAAGCTTCTGATGTTTCGGTGATAGGCTCCCGAGAGTCCCGAATAAATTCAAAAGCTTCGCAGTTTCGCGGTCAATAGTTCGGTAGTCTGCGACGAGGCTCGGCATTCGATTTATAGCCCTAGAGTCTGTTTAATGAATTTATGACGTATCTTGCGCTGCTTTATTCTTTGCGTGGTGGCAAGGCACGCAGACACAAACTCTGCTTCAGCCGATCTATATCCAGAAGGAGGCTCTTCAGAGAGGAGGCCGTCAATATCATGGAGCGCCGCCTCTATTCTCTTAGCTGATATCTGCTTCGTTGTGGAATCGAGAACAATGAATAGCGAGAAAAATAGCGGGGGGCGATGGAACACCGTATCTCGAATGCTTTCTGGCTTCAGGCTGGCGATCAATGCGAAAGTCTTCTCTAGCTGATCAGCAATTTCTTTCTGATCTGGGAACTTGTCATCGAATGTTTCATAAAGGGAATCAATATCCGATGCGCTGAAATCAGATAGGCCTGACATTAGATTGAGAATTAAATCTGAAATAAACTGTACTTCATCCATTCTCGAAATTCCGTTGCCTGTAAAAATATTCAAATTCCGCCAAAGAGCGAGCCGGCTCGTCGCCTCTTTAAGGCAAAATTGTTTGAAATCTCCACTGAATTTCGCATTTCGCTTTTCTTGAGCATTAATAGTCTTAGCAACGGAATTCAACCGACCAAAAATCTCGATTACATCTTCATCTGTTGCGCCAAGTAAGTAGCCTACTGATAGGCTGGTAAGTTTGAAATTAGAAAGGTC
Source organism: Candidatus Sulfopaludibacter sp. SbA3 (assembly GCA_945865705.1). Classification (GTDB taxonomy): domain Bacteria; phylum Acidobacteriota; class Terriglobia; order 2-12-FULL-54-10; family 2-12-FULL-54-10; genus SHUM01. The sequence continues at coordinate 4,104 of CAMBEY010000157.1, read as the reverse complement.
TGATTTTGTTAACTGCGAGTACCTTACCCGTTTTCTGTAACTAGGGTGAAAGGCAGCAAAAATATCCTGGGAAAATTCCAAAACCGCTTTTATCCGCTGTTGTCCATCAACTACTTCACGGATACTTCGATCCGCGTCTATATCGAGTGAATGGCGAATGTAAATGGATGGTACGGGCTTCTGCTCGAATATTGTATTGATCAGGTATGCTTTTTGCGAATTCGTCCATACGGACCGACGTTGATACCAAGGATTTAGATTTAGCGCGCCATCCTTGTGGAGGTTCAGCAAGTCCTGAATGATTACCTTTTCGTGTTCTACTCTATCCACTTCTCCCCCTTTGATATCCCGAAAATACAATACCCCAATTCTGACCGCTACCCCATCCAGCTATTATGGCTTCAGATTTTACACCAGATTTATTGAAATGAAGGCGCATGGGCGTATCGCGGCTCGGCTAACAGTGCATCCTTGGCTTCGTTTAGCGCAGCCTGGGCCTGCTTGCGCGTGACGCTGGGGAAGTCCAATAGAAAATCCGCGAGTGGATGCCCTGCATTGAGATAGTCGATCAGGTTTTGTAGCGGCACGCGGGTGCCTACGAAGACGGGGGTGCCGCCGAGAATTTCCGGGTCGCTGTGGATGACGGCCTGCTTGGCCATGCCTGCCTCCTATTGCCTGTCCTCATTGTAGCAAAGTCAGCGCAGGGGGAGGTTGATGACGGTGCGGGGAACAGCAGGTCCCTCGTCGCTACGCTTCTCGGGATGACGACGTAATGAGGGTTTGGCAAAAAGCCCACGGCACGCAAATCGTGCCGTGGCTACTTTGCTTTCTTCTCTTCCTTCTTCTCTTCTTTTTTGGGGGCCTTCAGCGGGATGTTCATTCCGGCGGGCTCTTCCACCACCACCAGGCGGCCATAGCGCAGGTCGGCTTCGCCCACCCACACCGAGACTTCCTTGCTGAGAACTTCTTCGAGGCGCGGGAATTTCTCGAAGGGCGGGCCTTGCTGCTTCCACAGCGACGGCGTGCCGTACTGCATCTCGCGGTTGCGCCCGGCGACTTCGATTTTGGCCACGGCGGGGCGGCGCTCGGTGGCCTCCAGCAGTTCATGGATGGGGCCGGTCCACAGCGTGAGCCGCTTCACCAGCCGACGGCCTTCGCCATCGGGGCCGGAGTAGGTGATCTTCGATTCCGACTCGTCGATCTGGTAGGTGCTGCCGCCAGCGCGAAACTCGGCGCCGCTGCGAGTGAGCGAGCCGCTTTCGATGGGGATGTAGACGTTCAGGCGAATCCATCCGCGCGCGGAGGTTGCGTCGCCCTCGATCAGGATCAGCGTGCCGATGGTCTGCTTGCGCCAACTGGCCACGCCCTCGTAGACGCGTCGTTCAACCTGCGCGGCCTGTGCTGGTTGCGCTGCCTGCGCAGGTTGATCCGTCGGAGTCTGCGCGGCGGCCCGCGTATACACGACTCCCATCAAATATGCTGCGATGATCCCGGCGGCGGAAATCAGTATATTGATCCGCGATAGACGCCTCATGCCACTACCCTCGCATGTGTGGAAGTTTCACGCTCATTGTAATCCATCAGCCACCGCGCATCCAGTCGAGAAACCGCCGGGGCGGGACGCATCCCCAAGCCGGATGAATCTTATTCGAGACGGGGGGAAATCGCGCGCGCCTCGATTAGGCGGGCTTGCACGAGGGCCCCTTTGTTATTCTGGGCGCAAGCTTCCAGGCTGACAAAGATGGATGGCTGACAGGGGAGGATTTATGTTTCATATTATAAAACGCAACGCGATCACCGGGCTCGCCGTGGTCTGGACTATTTTTGCGACATCCGTCGTGCAGACCGCCAACGCGGCGGCTATGACCATTCCCGCCGGCACCACGCTGACCGTGCGCATGGCCGAGTCGGTGGACTCGGAGTCGAGCCACGCCGGGCAGATCGTTCGCGCCACCGTCGATACGCCGATCATGATTAACGGGCATGTCGCCGTTCCGCAGGGCGCAGAGGCCATAGGACGCATCACGGCCATCGAGAGTCCCGGACGCTTCCGTGGTCGCGCGGTGGTGGCCATGGAGCTGACCGCGCTGAATTTTGACGGTAAGTCCATCGGCGTGATGACCAGCGCGTATCAGGAAGTGGGCAACGCGCGCGGCAAGCAGACCGCGAAATATTCCGCCGGCGGCGGCCTCATCGGCACGCTGCTGGGCGCCATCACTGGCGGCAAGAAGGGCGCATTCATCGGCGGCGCGGTCGGCGCGGCCGGCGGTGCGATGGCGCAAGTGGTGCGCGGACGCGATCCGCTGACCATCCCGGCCGAGTCGCTGGTCCTGTTCACGCTGCAATCGCCATTGACGCTTGAGACAGAGTACTAGCGCTGGGTTATTCCAGTCCGCACATCCACAACGCCGTCTTCAGTCCATCGCTTACGGACTGAAGGCGGCGTTGCTTTTACAGAGCCGCGACCGGAAGGGAGCGGTTAGGGCTTTGGCGGAGCGGCAACGTCGCCGGTGACAGTAGTGGCGCTGACGGCTTCTTCCTTGGCGGCGCGAGCGGCGGCCAGATCGGCGCGATACTGATCGACGGCGGCATTGTGGTCGGAGAGTTTCGTCGAGAATCGGTGTCCGCCCTCGCCATTGGCCACGAAGAAAATGTACTCCGTTGAGGTGGGCCTCACCGCCGCTTGCAGCGAGGCGCGGCTTGGGTTGGCGATGGGTCCGGGGGGCAGGCCACGATTGAGATAGGTGTTATAGGGAGACGGGTACTTCAAGTCTTCCAGGCTAATTGTCCCGATATCCTTGCCCTCGCGCAGCGCAGCGTAGACCACCGTCGGATCGCACTGCAACAGCATTCCCTTGCGCAGGCGGTTGTAAAAAACTCCAGCCACCACGCCGCGCTCGGAGCGCACGCCAGTTTCCTTTTCCACCAGCGAGGCCATGGTAACGATCTCTTTGGTGCTGTGATCAGTTCCGCCAATGGTTAGTCCTGTATAGATTTCGCGAAAGCGATTGACCATGATGGCCGCAATGTCATTCGGCGTGGCGTGGCGCGGCAGATGATAGCTGTCCGGGAACAGATAACCTTCCAGCGTCTCCGCATCCGGGTCGAGGTCGGCGATCAGCGAAGTCTCTTCCGTCGCGGCGAGAAACTCCTCGCGCGTCGCGAATCCATGCTCGGCGATGACCTCGGCGATGTCGTAGCGCGTCCAGCCTTCCAGCGTGGTAACCAGTTCGAAAGAGACATCGCCGCGGACCAGCTTCGACAGCACCGTGAGCGTGGAGGTCTTCTCCGCAAACTCGTATTCACCGGCTTTCAGGCTGCGTCCAAACTGCAGGCGGTGCCAGACCAGGAAGGTCCAACGGCTGCGGATGACCCCCGTCCGCTCCAGCTGCTCGGCGATGTCGCGGGTGCGCATGCCGCGTTGGACATCCACCCGCACCGGCAGCCCTGGCTGCGCCGACTTCAGATACGGGCGTGTGCCATCGGCCACCAGCCACAGCAGCAGGATCGCCGGCAGCGCCAGCGCCGTTATCACCCAGCCTTTCTGCGTATCGGTTAGATGTCTTCTCATACTCGTTAGCCTATTGCTTACTCGCCCGGAGATGGGTCAAACGTGGCATGGTCAAAACCCGTGCCGGCCTTCATGCGCTCCGATTCGAGATAGTTCTGGAGCAGTAGCGTGGCCGCCATCTGATCAACATTCTTCCCGCGCTGCTGGTGGCCCACGCCGGCGTCGCGCATCAGATGATTGGCCTCGACGCTGGTCAGACGCTCGTCCCATAGCTCGACGCGCGCGCCGGTGTGTTTCGCCAGAGACGCCGCGAAGCGCTCGGCGTGCTCGGCGCGCGGGCCGTGGCTGCCATCCATGTTGATGGGATGGCCCAGCACCACCACGCTGGCCTCATGCTTCTTCAGCAGCGACTTGATGAAGTTCATGTCCTCGCGTTTGTTGCGCCGCTCCGCCGTAGGCAAGCCCTGCGCGGTGATGTGCAACGGATCGCTGAGCGCCAGGCCCATGCGCCGCTCGCCCAGGTCGATGGCCAGAATGCGCGCGCGGGTGGGCACGGGTGCGGGCATCGAGTTGGCATTCAGTTCCATAGGTAC
>CAMBEY010000156.1 GCA_945865705.1 Candidatus Sulfopaludibacter sp. SbA3 | reverse complement strand
TGAGGGAGCGGGGGTTGGTTTTTCCATGGAACACGACGTGCCCAACCCCCGCTCCCTCACGGTCGCGGCTCCGTCACGCTTTCGGGAAGATGATGATGCGGCGGTGCGCGCCGCCGCCGTCGCTTTCGGTGCGGACGCTGGTGCGCGGTTTCAAGGCGAGGTGAACGATGCGGCGGTCGCGCGAATTCATGGGATTCAACTCGAAGGGCGCGCCGCTGCGCTCGACGCGTTCCGCGCCGGCCTCCGCCATCAGGCGGAGTTCCGCGGCGCGCAGGGCGCGAAAATCGCGACTGTCGAACGAGATTAAACCCTGCTCTTCCGAGTGCAGGTGCAGAACTTTTGCGGCTATGTGCTCGAAGGCGTCCAGCAACTCGCCGCCACGGCCCAGCAGAATGTCCGTATCCGGGCCATCGCACTCGACCAATATTTGCGGCGCGCGTTCGTTCGCGCGTTCGTTTGATGATGAAACCGGGATTCCCGCTTCGGGCACAGGTAACTCCGCAGCCTGCACGCGGAAGCGCAGATCGAGGCGCGCGGCCTTGGCCATCTGTTTAAGGAATTCATCCAGGCGGGGAATTGCGGCGGAAAGGTCCAACATGGTCATGGTATTTAACCTGTTTTCAAGCTTAGTTTCCAACTCTGGTTCTACCACTAAGTTCCGCGTTTTTTCTTGGCGGCCTTCTTGGCCTCAATTTCGCCCTTTAGTTCGGTGCGGTTGAAGTAGGCCTGCTGGGCGATGCCCACCAGGTTGCCCGTGGTCCAGTAAAGCACTAATCCGGTGGACATGCTCCAGAAAAAGAACAGCATCATCACCGGCATGAACATCATGATCTTCTGCTGCATGGGATCAGCGGCCGGTGTCGGCGTCATTTTTTGCAGGACGAACTGCGTTCCGCACATCAGCAGCGGCAGCAGGCGGATGGCCATGTCTTCCGGTGCCGACAGGTCGGTGATCCACGGCGCGATCCAGGCTGCGTGGCGCATCTCGATGCTGGAGCGCAGGACGTTATAGAAACCGATTAGGAAGGGCAGCTGGATCAGCATGGGCAGGCATCCGCCCACCGGGTTGACGCCATGCTTCTGGTAGAGCTGCATGGTCTCCTGCGACATCTGCTGGCGCTTGGGATCCTTCATCTTGAGGTTTTTGTATTTGTCCTGAATCGCGCGCAACTGAGGCGCGACCAACTGCATCTTGCGCGCCGAGCGCAGGCTGGAGAGCTTCAGCGGGATCATTAGCAAATTGATGACGATGGTGAACAGGATGATGGCCCAGCCGTAATTGGCCACGATGTTGTCGTGTATCCAGCGCAAGCCGATGTAGAGCGGTTTGGCGATGATGGTGAACCAGCCGTAGTCGATCAGTGAGCCGAGGCGCGCATCGACGGTGGGCAGGATGTGCGAATCCTTGGGGCCGACGAACAAGCGCAGGCGATTCACCGCGCCGATCCCCGCGCCCACTGCGACGCCCACGCCCGGCACAGGTTCATCGCGGTTGAGTAACTGGATCTCGCTCTTGAGCGCGCTCAAGCGCAGGCTGGGCTGCGCTGCATCGGACGGAAGAAACGCCGCGGTAAAGAAATGGTCCTGTATGCCCGCGAAGGGGAACGAGCCGGTTACTGATTTTTCCTCGCCCTCCACATCGCCGGGTGGAATCGACACAACTTTGTCATTTTCATAATAGGCCACGCTGGCCTGCACGCCGGTGATCTGGATATCGTGCGAATCACCGAAGCTGCCCGGCCAGGCGATCTGGTGAGCTTGCGGCACGCCGCCGGTGGAGACTTCCGATTCAACGCCCACCACATAACTGTCCGGCGCGAAGGTGAACTGTTTGCGCACGGCGAGCCGCTGGTTGGCAAACTCAAAGGTCAGCGTTACCGGAGCTTTCAGTTCGCCTTGCGCCGAGCCTTTGGACGAGGTCGCCAGATAGATCGCGCGACCGGCTTCCTTACGGATAGCGGCATCGGAGACCCACACGCTGAGCGGATCGCCAAACTTGGCGGCGGCTTCGCTGACCAGGTCGAGCTGATTCTTTTCTTCATCCTTAAAATTGTTGAGCGTCCAGCTCTTCACCGCACCGCCGCGCGTGGAGAACTGAATGCGATAGAGATCGCCCACCACGGTGATGGTCTCTTCGCGCTCCCCTTGTTTCAGGGTGCCAGGTGGCAATGTGGAGGCAGATGACGGAACGGGTTCGGGAGAAGCTTCCGGCGGAGTCGCGGGAATCTCTGCCGCCGCGCTTTCCGCCGTCGTCGCCGGCTTCTCCTCGGGAGGAGATTCGCGCACTAGCAGCGGCCGAGAAATGAGCAGGATGAGCAGCGAAAGCCCGAACGCCAGTACAATACGCATTTCGGGACTGAGTTCTTTTTTAGCCATGAGTTTGAATGATCTTCTAAACCACCGGATCAAATCCGCCGGGATGGAACGGACGGCAGCGCAGTACGCGGCCAGCGGCCATCCACAAGCCTTTCACCGGGCCGTACTTCTCCACGGCATCCATCGCGTAGCATGAACAAGTCGGATAATATTTGCAGGCCGCGAACATCGTCTGCGACAGCGCGCCCTTGTAAAACTTCAGTGCAGCGAGGATAAAGGTCTTCAGCATTTGCGTATCCCTACCTGCAACCCAGCAAACTAAAAACTGAGCGCGAGCGGCAGACAGACAATCATTTCGCATCGGCGGCCGGGCACCCCACCGAGGACACGGATGGCGCGGTCTTCGCGCAGTATGAAAATAATCGCCGCAGCGTGCTTATTAGCTCGTCGAAATCCAAGGTCAATCCGGCCGTGCGCGGATGCAGCACGATGTCCCAACCCGCGGGCAGGTCATTCATGCAGGCGGCAATGCCGTGGCGCAATCGCCGCTTCATTCTATTGCGTTTCACGGCGTTCCCGAAGCGGCTGGGAAGCGTGAGGCCCACGCGGCTGACCGGACTTCCCGTTTTCAAGATGAAGGCCATCAACCAGCCATACTGCCGCCGGGTGCCTTGGTCATATACCCGGCGATAGTCGGCGGTGCGCGTCAAATGAGCCGCCGCGGGAAAAGCCACGGAAACACCACTTGCCATCCTTGTGGTTGGCCGTGGCACTGCCTGTGGGCCGGGATTTGCGGAGGGCATAGGGTGATTCAAGCGAGTTGGCCGCTCCACGTTAGTCTGCCCCAGGCCGGTAAGCCATGGTGATTCCTATCATCCAATGCAAGGAACACGCAGGAAATACAGGAAACACGCAGGGACAGCATTACGCAAGCACTAGGTGCTCTTGGGGTCGGAGACCGTCAGGCGTTTACGGCCCTGCGCGCGCCGCCGCGCCAGGACTTTCCTGCCGCCAGGGGTCCGCATGCGGATACGAAACCCGTGCGTCTTGGCGCGCTTCCTGCGGTTAGGTTGAAAAGTTCTCTTGGGCATGATTCTTGCTCGTTTCTAGAGATTGGTCCGGGAAGCAACCGTTCTGCCCGCCCGCTTGACCCGAAACATTAAGTATAGCCGGTTCCGCGCTCCGTGGCGACTCTAAAGTGCTCGCCCGCCAGCAGCGCGAAGTTACAATGCGGTTACGCGGCTGCGAAGGCAGCGGTAATCCATGGATGATGCTGACAATAATTTGGTGCGGGAGGGGGGATTTGAACCCCCACGCCTCGCGGCGCCACCCCCTCAAGATGGTGTGTCTGCCAATTCCACCACTCCCGCGAAGGGAAAACTTTGTGCGACTAATCCGGCATCCTGACCGGCACTTTCCCCCATCCGGCCATTCTCCGGCCTGCCCTGTAACGCAAACTCTAGAGGAAGACAAAACTTTCCTGCGATGTTGCTTTCCGCTACCGCCCGCTTGGCGGAGCCGGCGCAGGACTGCCAGCTGCAGCCGGAGGAGTATTTACCTGAATACTCTCAACCACTGGCGCAGATACTGGCGCCGACTGCGCAGTTGCACCGACCACCGGTGCGGTGGAGACCGTGGCCGTGGGTGCTGGAATCGCTCCAGCGGGTATGGGGGTTGCGGGAACAGCTGCCGCGGCTGGCGCGGTGGGTTCATCGCTCAACACGGAATCTCCGCCGCCAACAGTGTCGCTGCCTAGACGCACCAGCGAAACCGAGGTGATCACGAACACCGCCGCCATCGCGATGGTGGTTTTGGACAGAAACGTCGCAGTGCCTCGCGGGCCGAAGGCCGCCTGACTGCCCATCCCGCCGAAGGCCCCCGCCACATCAGAGCCTTTGGCGCTCTGCAGCAGGACGGAAAGGACCAGCACGATGGCCGTTAAAATATGGATGGTAGTTAATAAAGCGATCATCTTAATCTCTTTCTAGCTTTTGCTCACTATTTATAATGTACCAGCGCGGCGAAGGATTTCGCTTCCAGACTGGCGCCGCCCACCAGGCCGCCGTCGATGTCCGGCTGCGCCATCAATCCGCGAATGTTGTCCGGCTTGACGCTGCCGCCATACAGAATCCGCACGCTGTCCGCCGCCGACACGGATACCTGCGCGGCCACCCGCTGCCGAATAAACGCATGTGCTGCCTGCGCCATCTCCGGCGTCGCGGTTCGGCCAGTGCCAATGGCCCATACCGGCTCGTAAGCCACAATGATAGGAGAGAATTGGGGTTCGGTCAACCCAGCCAAGCCTCCGGCGAGCTGTTTGGTCAGTACCGCCTCGGTCTCGCCAGCCTCGCGCTCGGCCAGCGTTTCGCCCACGCAGACGATGGGACGCAATCCGGCGGCCAGCGCGGCGCGGCATTTCTTATTCACCGTTTCTTCGGTTTCGCCGAAGAATTGCCGCCGCTCGGAGTGGCCAATCAGCGTGAATGTGCAGCCCGCCTCGACCAGCATGGCGGCGGAGACCTCGCCGGTGAACGCCCCCTGCGCCTCCCAGTGAAGATCCTGCGCGCTGATCGCCACATTTGCCGCCCGCGCCGCCTGCACGACACGGCTGAGCGCGGTGAACGGTGGCGCGATGACCATCTCGCAATGCTCCCCATCGCGCACAACGTCCCGCACCAGCGGAGCCAGCTCGGCGAAGAACGCCTCGGCCTCGGCGATGGTCTTGTACATTTTCCAGTTTCCGGCAATCACCGGCTTCCTAGTGGACACAGTCAATGGCCTTCTCCCATCTGGTATACCGGGGGTGCAAATTCCATAATAAGTAAATCTTCCCGGTATCGGCAACCGGCTGGTGATTTTCCCGCCGGGGCGTCCCTCATTGCAAACAACCGGAGCGCGTCGGCTTGACTTCCCTGCACCGCTCCGATAATTTCTCTAAGAAGACGCCGGTGGCGGGCAGAGCCGTCTGCGGACGATTGGGGAAGGCCGGGGAAAGCTGACTACCGGGCAGTGGATTAAACACGACGAGGCGTTAACTCCACGAGTTAACTCGCGATTGATCCTCGCGATTGACCCTCGCGAAAATAGTCCGCGTTCTCAGGCCAGAAGGGAAAGGTGCTCTTGTCTCGCAGCATCGTTACACTCACCACGGATTTCGGCTCCAGCGATCCTTATGTGGGGATCATGAAGGGCGCCATTCTCAACGTCAATCCGGAAGCCGAGCTGGTGGACATCACCCACGACATCCGCCCTTATGATGTGATGGAGGCCGCCTTCGCAGTAGCTCAGGCATACAGTTATTTTCCGCCGCGCACGATTCATCTGGTAGTGGTCGATCCCGGCGTGGGCACCCCACGGCGCCCTTTGCTGGTAACCGCTGGACGCTACCATTTCATCTGCCCTGATAACGGCGTGCTCTCCGTGGTGCTCGCCAAAGAAGAAGGCATTACCGTGCGGGCTATTACTTCGACTCACTATTATCTTGAACCAGTGAGCAACACTTTCCATGGCCGCGACATCTTTGCGCCGGTGGCGGGCTGGTTGAGCCGCCGCGTGGAGACGGAGAAGTTTGGCGAGCCCATCACCGATCACGTTCGTTACGCGCCTCCAAGCCCCAAGCGCCTGAACGAAAAGCTGGTCAAAGGTGTGGTTATTCACGTGGATCGCTTTGGGACGCTGCGCACCAACATTACGCCCGCCGATGTGCCGGAGATCTTTGGACTCGATCCGAAGCCGTTCAAGATTGTGGTCGGCAAGTGTGAAGTTACGCAGATCAGACAAGCCTACGCCGAGGGCGCTCAAGGCGAGGTGTTCGCCATTGTGGGCAGCGCGGGCTTCATTGAGATCGCCTCGAATCGCGCCTCCGCGGCACAAGCCGTCGGCACCGGGAAAGGTACCGAAGTCGGCGTGGTGCTGTCTTAAATGCAGTGATGAGTAGTCTCTCACTACGTTCACTTGTCACTAAACCATTTTTAGAGTATCTGTATAGGATTTTTCAGCCCCGGCAGGGGCGGCATAAAGTAGCCCCGGGCGTGAGCCCGGGGTTTACGGAGGAAATGAACAACCAGCCCCGGTAGGGGCGAAAGAGTTTTCATCTCACTTTCTTTCGCCCCTACCGGGGCTGGTCCCTCTCTAGTTTCCGTAACTCACGGCTTGCGAGGCTGCTGAAAAAAGCATTTTGAAGGCGAATCGAATGGGAAAATGGCTCGTAAGTTATTGAATGTTCGTTCGCGCCATTGTTCGATTGCCCCAAAATGTTGCACTTTCAGCCTTTTTTCAGCAGCCTCTTGCGCCGTGGGCTACTATCTTTTGCCCCTGCCGGGGCTCGACTTGAACTCGGACGCTCTATACCAATTGTAAAGTGGTCTAACTTTATGGAAGAACGCGATTTTTACACCGAGACCGAAGTGAGTTACCCGGCCACGCTGAACTGCCCCAGTTGCCGTCAGCAGGCCGAGTATCAGCTGCGCTGGGCCGTGCGCACGAAACGGGCACAGCTGCCGCCGCGCGCCGATGAAAGGGATCGCGCACGGTTCGCCAAGTTTCAATCCTACAAAGTCCGCAAGGACGACATGATGGGTTGCTCCAATCCCCGCTGCCGCAAACGCTTC
>CAMBEY010000155.1 GCA_945865705.1 Candidatus Sulfopaludibacter sp. SbA3 | reverse complement strand
TGCCGTAGCCACCCATTTTCAAAAGCACGCCTGCCAGAATCATACTGATCGGCGTCGGAGCTTCTACGTGTGCGTCAGGCAACCATGTGTGAACAGGGAACGCCGGCAACTTAATGGCGAAACCAATGAACAGCATGATGAACGCCGTGATCTGCATCGAAGGGCTCAGCAGTGTACCACTCGTCGCTGCTTCGGCCAGTCTGATCAGATTAAAGCCATCCGCCTGAACACCGCTGTTGAAGTAGAACATCAACATCGCCACAAGCATCAAAACGCTTCCTGCCAGTGTGTACAAGAAAAATTTGATGGCCGCATATTCTTTGCGAGGCCCACCCCAGACACCGATCAAGAAATACATCGGCAGCAGCATGACTTCCCAGAACACGTAGAACAGGAAGAAGTCCATGGACATGAAGACGCCCATCATGCCCGTCTGCAACAGCAGCAGGAAGATGTAATATTCTTTCACGCGATTTTCGATGAAGGTCCAGGAGCAAAGCACGCCGATGAAGCCCAGCAGGGTCGCCAGCATGATCAGCAGGTAGCTGATGCCATCAATGCCCAGCGCATAGCGCGCGCCGATGGAGGGAATCCACTCCACGGATTCCATGAACTGGAAGCCTTCCGCATTGTTGTCAAACCAGAAGACCAGCGGGAGCGAGACCAGGAAGCCGAGGAAGGCGATGATGTTCGCCGACCAGCGGATGAGGGTCTTGTTCTCGTTCGGGAGAAACAGCATGAGCATGGCTCCCACTAGCGGCAGGAGCAACACGATGCTTAAGATATGATCATGGAACCACATTCTTCTATTCCTCGACTAATCTTTGTCTATTCCCCGGACCGTTGCGGATGCCGCCTATTTGAACAGATAGTAGCTAAAGAAGATCAGCAATCCGGTCAAAATCGAAAACGCATAGAGCTGCACGCGCCCGGTTTGCAGAATGCGCGCCGGATAGGAGGTCAGGTTCACCACCAGCGCCGTCAGCCGGACGGCTCCGTCCACAATCCATTTGTCCCACCACATGGAGGCCGTGGAGGTGAGGCGCGTAAACCAGGCCACGCCATTCACTCCGCCGTCAATGACGCGCGCGTCAAACTTGCTGAGCGCTTCGCCGCCGTTCATCACCATGCCGCGCACGAACACGGCGTTGTAGACTTCGTCCACATAATATTTATTTTCCAGAAGTTTCTGCACGCCGCTGAATTTCTGCGCGATGCTGTCGCCGGCGGCGCGGTTCTTGATGAAGAAATAATAGGCCAGAGACAATCCGGAAAATGCGACGATCACCGATAGTGCCATCAGCATGTACTCGGTGGAATGAGCGTGTTCGCCGTGCGCCGCGTGCTCTTCCAGAATTTTCGCGCCGGGACCCAGCACCGGCTCCAACCAATGCTCCAGATGGTTGCTGCCACCAAGCACAGTCGGCCAGCCGATCCAGCCGCCAGCGAGCGACAGGACGGCAAGGACCATCAGCGGAATGGTCATGACGGGAGGCGATTCGTGCAAATGATGTGCTGCGTGATGATCCACGCGCGACTCCCCGTAAAACGTCATGAACATCAGCCGCCAGATGTAGAACGCGGTCAGACCGGCGGTGATCAGGGCCACACCGTAAAGCAGGATGCCTGAGCCGACAGGACTAATGAAGGCCCGCCAGAGAATTTCGTCCTTGCTGAAAAATCCGGAGAATAACGGCGTACCAATAATTGCCAGCGCTGCGACGAGGAAGGTCGCGTGCGTGTAGGGAATTTTTTTCGCAAGGCCGCCCATCTTACGCATGTCCTGCTCGCCGGACATGGCGTGAATCACAGAGCCTGCGCCGAGGAAGAGCAGTGCCTTGAAGAAAGCGTGGGTCATCAGGTGGAACACGCCCGCGCCAAATGCGCCGACGCCGCAGGCCAGCACCATGTAGCCAAGTTGGCTGACGGTGGAGTAGGCCAGCACGCGCTTGATGTCATATTGCGCAATACCGATGGTGGCGGCAAAGATCGCCGTGAATGCTCCGACACCAGCGACTACGGCCATGGTGTCTGGCGAGAGTACATAAAGAATGTTCGAGCGCACCATCAGGTACACGCCTGCGGTGACCATGGTCGCCGCGTGGATCAGCGCACTGACCGGCGTGGGGCCTTCCATGGCGTCCGGCAGCCAAACGTAAAGCGGCACCTGCGCCGACTTGCCTGTTACTCCGATGAACAGCAGCAGCGTAATCGCGGTAATCGCGGCGTCGCCGATGTGAAAGTTGCCGCTGCCGGCCTGCGCGATCACATTGGTGTAGCGGATCGAGCCAAAGGTGGCCAGCATGGTGAACATGCCGAGGACCACGCCGGCGTCGCCTACACGATTGGCGATGAAGGCCTTCTTGCCGGCGTCCGAGGCCGACTTCTTGTGGAAGTAGAATCCGATCAGCAGGTAGGAGCAGACGCCCACGCCTTCCCAGCCGACGAACAACAGCAGGTAGTTGTTAGCCAGAACCAGCGTAAGCATCGAGAACATGAAAAGATTCAAGTAGCCGAAGAAGCGATAGAAGCCGCCTTCATGCGACATGTAACCAGTTGCGTAGACGTGAATCAGGAAGCCGACTCCGGTTACCACAAGAATCATGATGGAAGACAGCGGATCGAGCAGGAAGCCCCAGTCAGCGCCGAGATTGCTCAATTGGCCATTGGCCATCTGGAAAGACGCACCCGGAACCCAGGAGTAGAGAATTTTCTCGAATTGCCGTTCCGGCAGGGATGAAAGCTGATAGACAGCTCCGACTGAAACCAGGAATGACGTAAACACCATGCCCGGGCAGATGATGCTGACCAGCCAGTTGGGCATCTTCTTGCCAAACAGCAGCATGGCCACGGCCCCGGCGGCGGGGAACAGCGGAATCATCCAGATGAGTTCAAGAAAGTTCATGTCGTCATTAGCGCTTCCAGTGGCGCATTACCATTTCATCAGATCAATTTCGTCAGCCTGAATCGTTTCTTTGTTGCGGAACAAGGCGATCACAATGCCCAGTCCCACGGCGGCTTCCGCCGCGGCATCCACGATTACGAAGATAGCGAAGGCCTGTCCGTTCACCGATTGCAGTAAATTGGAGAACGCCACCAGGTTAATGTTCACTGCGTTCAGCATCAGTTCGATCGAGATCAGAATGATAACTACATTGCGGCGTGTCAGCACGCCGATCATTCCGATGGTGAACAGTGCCGCGCTCAGAAACACATAATGAGCGGTGGGTACAGGGGGCATTTCCAGTCAACTCCTTCAATCGATCCAGTCCAACCGTGTTCAAATAACTCGGGATAACGCTTACTTCAAATCTTTTTTGGCCAGCACGACCGCGCCGATCATCGCCACCAACAACAGCAGTGATGCCAACTCGAAGGGCAGCAGGTAATCGCGATAAAGCGCCAGAGCGATCAACTGGGTGTTCGGCTGCAGCGACCCGCCGGCGGGTTCAGCGAAATAAAAACCTTCCGCGCCCTTGAATATAAAGAAACCCAGCTCGGCCAGCAGTGCGCCCGCGCAGATGACCACGATCTTCCACTGACCAGCGAACTGCTTCTTCTTCGCCGCTTCGTCCAGATTAACGAGCATGATCACGAACAGGAACAGCACGGTGATGCCGCCGATGTAGACAATCACCTGAACCGCCGCCAGAAACTCGGCGTGTTGGTGCAGAAAGAGTCCCGCAATGCCCAGCAGCGTCGAGATCAGCCAGATCACGGAATGAACCGCGTTGCGGCGGGTAATGGTAACCACCGCACTGACGAGGATCATCGTCGCCAGGGCATAAAAAAATAAACTTGGCAGTACGCTTTGCATCAGCTTCCCAAATCCTAATCGACTATCTCTAAAACCAAACGCGGCCTAAAAACCAAGCGCGGCAAAAATCTGTTCGCGCTGCATCACGATTCCAGTAACGATCACGTTGGCGATGGCGAGAGGAATCAGCCAGCGCCAGCCGATGTTCATCAACTGATCGTAGCGGTAACGAGGCAGCGTAAAGCGAATCCAGATGAAGGTGTAAACACCCATGAAGACCTTCAGCATAAACCAGAACAAGCCGTGAACGGCTTCCATCACTGGCGGCAACAGGCAGGCCAGCCCTGCCAGAATAAAGGCTCCGCCGAGACCGATCATGCCCAGTTTCTGCGGCTTGCTGGGCTTGCGGTCCAGACCAATCAGGCAGGCCCCACCTAACCCAAGCAAAACCAGCGCGGGGGCGAAGTTAAGAAATTCCAGCGCCGCAACATTTGGAAACGGACGCAGCCAGCCGCCCAGGAAAAGAATCGTCATAATGGAGCAGACGATCACGATGTTGGCGTATTCAGCCAGGAAGTACAGAGCGAAACGGAAGCCGCTGAATTCGGTGTGATAGCCCGCGACAATTTCAGATTCGGCTTCCGGCATGTCGAACGGCGCGCGATTGGTCTCGGCGAGTGCGGCGATAAAATAAATGACAAAGGCGACCGGCTGGAAGAAGACAAACCAAATCGCTTGCTCCTTCTGCGCCATCACGATGCCCTGCAAACTTAAAGTTCCAGCCAGCATCAGGCCACCGATCAGCGCGAAACTCAGCGCTATTTCGTAGCTTACCAACTGGGCCGTCGAACGCAGCGCTCCCAACAGCGGGTAGTTGCTATTGGAACTCCATCCACCAAGAATGATCCCAAGTATGCCTACGGAAGTAAGCGAAAGAACCAAGAGCAAACCGATGTTGGTATCGGGGACCGGCAGCTTATCGCTCATCGGGATAAGAAAGACTGCCACCAGAGCCGTAACTACCGAAATGATGGGCGATATCCAAAATATCCATTTGTCGCTCAAGGTCGGGATAATATCTTCCTTGATCAGCAACTTCAGCGCGTCGGCCAACGGTTGCAAAAGGCCGTGCGGTCCCACGCGCATAGGACCCAGGCGCACCTGAATGTCCGCCATCACCTTGCGTTCCAGCAGCACGATGTAGCCCGCCAGCAGAGGGAACACCAGCAGGATCACGGCTCCGTAAACAAACGGCCAGATGAACGGCTCAATTGCGGCAGGAATCGTCGGCAAAGCTCTAGTCCTCTCGATAGTTTCTAAATTCCAGCTCTAGCGATCCACTTCGCCCAGAACAATATCAATGGTTCCAATCACGGCCACCACGTCGGCCACCAGCAGGCCACGCACCATGCGATCCAGCGCCTGCAAATTGATAAGTGAGGGCGGGCGGACGCGAATACGGTAGGGCTGGGTGCTGCCATCACTGACCACGTGGTAGCCAAGCTCACCCTTGGGCGCTTCAATGGCGTGGTACACCTCTCCCACGGGCGGCTTCATGATCTTGGGCACCTTAGCCATCACGGGCCCTTCGGGCAGCTTGTCCAGGCACTGGCGAGCGATTCGAATTGATTGCCGCATCTCTTCCATGCGGACCACGTAACGGTCAAAGGTATCGCCGTTCTCGCCGACCGGAATGTCGAAATCGACTTCGGAGTAGGCCGCGTAGGGTTGAGCTTTGCGCAGATCAAACTTCACGCCACTGGCGCGCAATAGCGGGCCAGTAACGCTGAAATCAATTGCTTCCGCCGCTGTTAGAATACCGACACCCTTGGTGCGCTCCAACCAGATGCGGTTGCCAGTCAGCAGCGTTTCATATTCGGCAATCTTCTCCATGAATTGATTGCAGAATGCCCGGACCTGCTGATCAAACCCGTCGTAGGTCTCATACTGCAACCCGCCGATGCGGAATGCATGTGTAGTGAGACGCGCGCCGCAATAGTTCTCGAAAATCTTGAGGATCTCCTCGCGCTCGCGGAAACAATAAAACAGCGGCGTGATGGCGCCAAGGTCAATGGCATGCGTGCCCAGCCAAAGCAAGTGGCTCGAGATGCGGTTCAGCTCGGTGAGGATGGTGCGCACGAAGCGGGCACGCGGCGGTGCCTCGACGTTCAGGAGCTTCTCGATGGTCTCGCAATAGCCCAACCCGTTGGAGACGGCGGCGACGTAGTCCATGCGGTCAACGTAGGGCGCAAACTGCGTGTAGGTGCGATTCTCGGCGATCTTCTCCACCCCGCGGTGTAGATAGCCGATCACGCACTCGGTGCCCAATATCCTCTCGCCATCCAGCTTCAGGATCACGCGCAGCACGCCGTGCGTGGACGGATGCTGCGGCCCCATGTTGATGATGAGCTCGTTCGTGTCAAGGAACGTGGCGTTGGGAGCCAGGGGGGGGATGACGGGAGGCGTGGTCGCCATTAAGCGATTCTCCCCGAAAGATGTAATTTGCCAGATCGCATAATTTCTCTATGTATCCACACCATATCTACGTGCCCATACTTCTTAAAGCCGCTACTGCCCACTCTGAATATGCAGATTCTCCCGCACCCACTTCTCATCCTGCTTCAAAATTCCGTAATCCTTGCGCAGCGGGTGCCCTTCCCATTCATCAGGAAGCAGAATCCGTTTCATGTTCGGATGATGATCAAAGCGGATACCGAACATATCAAAAACTTCCCGCTCCATCCAATCGGCGCCAATCCAAACTGGCACCACGCTCTCGATAGATTCCGTTTCACCGACATAAGCCTTTACGCGCAAACGCACGTTGCGAGTAAACGAGAACAACTGGTAGATGACATCAAAGCGTCGCTCGCGCTTGGGATAGTCCGCAGCGGTCAGGTCTGCCAACAAGGCAAACGATGCTTCGTTCTTCAAATATAAGCAGACCTGGAGAATGGTCTCCCGGGGAACGATTAGATAATTCTGGCCGAGGTATGTCCAAGCCTGAACGTCCTGGTCCGGAAAAGCTTGCTTAACTGTCTCGGCCAGCTCGCCCGTCCACGGATCGCCACAAGGAGCAGACGGCTCCTTGGCCACCGGCTTCGGTGGTGAAGCCGCATCTGCTGCGGCTGGTGCCGGAGCAGGCTTCTCGCCTGTAGGTTCGACTGGTTTTTGGTCCGCCATCCGGTCCTGTT
>CAMBEY010000154.1 GCA_945865705.1 Candidatus Sulfopaludibacter sp. SbA3 | reverse complement strand
GACAACTTTCTAAATGTCGTTCTGAATGGCTTGGAAATTTCGAAATGATCCATCACAAAGTTGGGCGGCTGATTGGAATGCGGCGGCGGAAGAAGATATAATCGTGGGTTCGGCGGTTTGCATCAGAGTTATCTATGGCCACCACACTGCGACGCACTGTTCCCACTCTGCCGCCCGCGCCTCGATCCACAGAGGTGGAGAGCATTCGCGTGCGCGGGTGCCGCGTCCACAACCTCAAGAACGTTGACGTTGATATTCCGCTCAATCATCTGACGGTCATCACCGGCGTGAGCGGCTCGGGCAAATCGAGCCTGGCGTTTGACACGCTCTACGCCGAGGGTCAGCGCCGCTACGTCGAAAGCATGTCGGCGTACGCGCGGCAGTTTCTGGAGCGCATGGAGAAGCCTGACGCCGCTGAGATTGACGGCATCGCGCCCTCCATCGCCATCCGCCAAAAGAACACCACGCGCAACCCGCGCTCCACCGTCGGCACCTCCACCGAGATATACGATTATCTGCGCCTGCTCTACGCGCGCGTCGGGCAGACGTATTGCACGCAGTGCGGCGCCGAGGTGAAGAAGGACACGGTGGACGAAGTCGCCGCCCGCTTGCTGCGGCTCGCGCACGATGCGAGTCCCGAAAGCGGACTGCGCGCATACATTTTGTTTCCTCTGGTCCGCGCAGACGCTGGCGGAGCGCCACCCGCAGCCGCTTCCGAAAAATCGCCAGCAGCGGTGCAGGCCGCGAAGAAGACCGCCGCCAGCCGCAAGAAAGCAGCCGCCGCAAGCATCGATACGGTCATCACCGCAACGCCGCTTTCGCTCTCGGATCAAGTGAAGGTCCGCCTGTTTGATCTGCGCAAGCTGGGCTACACGCGGCTCTATCAGGATGGGAATCTCTTTGAGTTCTCGACGCCGGAATCTCTGCTGGATGTCGATTTTCGCCGGCCCGTGTGGATGCTGGCAGACCGCATGGTAATTGAGGCGCAATCGCGGCAGCGCCTGGTGGATAGTCTGGAGTTGTGTTATCGCGAGGGCGGCGAGGCCATCGTGGAATTCAGCGACGCTGCCGGACATTCCACACTGGCTTCGCCGGCCGCGCTGCCCGCCCGGCTCACCTTCAACGAACTCTTCGAGTGCAAGCCCTGCAAGTTGTCCTACGAAGTGCCCGAGCCGCGCCTGTTCTCCTTCAATAGTCCCTACGGCGCGTGCCCGCGCTGCCAGGGCTTCGGCAACACCATCGACTTTGACGAGGAGCTGGTCATCCCCGACAAGACGCGCGCGCTGGAAGACGGCGCCATCGAGCCCTGGACCAAGCCGCGCTATAAAGTCTTCTTCAATGAATTTCGCAAAGAGGCGCGCGAGCGCGGCGTGCGCCTGGACGTTTCCTACTACAAGCTCACCGCCGAAGAAAAAGAGTTCGTGTGGGATGGCCGCATCGAGGGCAAGCGCGGACGCCGCGCGCTGGTGGGTATCAACGGATTTTTCACGTATCTGGAAACCAAGAAATACAAGCTGCACGTGCGCGTCTTCCTGAGCCGGTTCCGTGGCTACGCGCTGTGTCCGGAGTGCCAGGGCGGACGCCTGCGCCGCGAAGCGTTTGCCGTAAAGGTGGGCGGCGAGGACATCCGCGGCGTCTGCCGCATGAGCATCGAGCGCCTGCGCCGCTTCTTCGACGAGCTGCTGCTCGGCGGCGCGCAGGAGGCCATCGCGGGCAAGATTCTCACCGAGATTCGCCAGCGCGTCGAATATCTGGAGAACGTGGGCCTCGAATATCTGACACTGGACCGGCTGACCTCCACGCTCTCCGGGGGCGAGGCCCAGCGCATTCAACTGGCCGCTTCGCTCGGCTCGCATCTGGTCGGTACGCTCTATGTTTTGGACGAGCCGTCGGTGGGCCTGCACAGCCGGGACACGGCGCGGCTGATTCGCATTCTCGAAGCCCTGCGCGATCAAGGCAACACCATCGTCGTCGTCGAGCATGACCCGGCCATGATGGAGGCCGCCGATCGCATCCTGGACCTCGGTCCCGCTGCCGGCGAAAACGGCGGGCGCGTGCAATTCGCCGGACGATACGCCGAATTGCTCACCAGCAACTCCACTCTTACCGGACGCTATCTCCGCGGCGACCTGCGCATCAGCCTGCCTTCAAAACGCCGCCGCCCCTCGCCCAAGAAGCAGATCAAAATTCACGGAGCGTTCAGTCACAATCTGAAAGAAGTGAATGTCTCCATTCCGCTGGGGCTGCTGGTGGCGGTAACCGGCGTCTCCGGCTCGGGCAAGTCGTCGCTCATCTACGATGTGCTGTTCGACGCGTTGCGCGATCGCGTCGCGGACGATTCCGGCAAGGCGGAGAAGAAGGAAGGCGGCGGGCCGCTGTTCGACGCACCGGCAGGCGACGACATCGCAGAGGAAGCCACGGGTCGCAAGCTTGCCTGCCGCCGCGTGGACGGCGCCGAGCACATTCAGAAAGTGGTGATGGTCGATCAATCGCCCATCGGCCGCACGCCGCGCTCGAATCCCGTTACGTACGTGAAGGCCTTCGATCCCATCCGCTCGCTCTTCGCCGATCAGCCGGAGTCGCGCAAGCGCGGCTATCTTCCGGGCCACTTCTCATTCAATATCCCAGGCGGGCGCTGTGAGACCTGTCAGGGCAGCGGCATCGTAACCGTGGAGATGCAGTTCCTGGCCGACGTCGAGCTGGTCTGCGAGGATTGCAGCGGCACGCGCTTCAAACCCGGCGTGCTGGAGATCAATTACCGCGGCAGGAACATTCATGAAATCCTGCGCCTCACCGTAAAGGAAGCGCTGAGTTTTTTCAGCATGGCCATCACGGTCGCCAACCGCCTGCGCATTCTGGATGAGGTGGGCCTCGGCTATCTGCGCCTGGGCCAGTCGGCGACAACGCTCTCGGGCGGCGAAGCGCAGCGCATCAAGCTGGCTTCGCATTTGGCGGCGAAAGAATCGGAAGGCACATTGTTTTTGTTCGATGAACCCACCACGGGCCTGCACTTCGACGACATCGCCAAGCTTCTCGCGGCTTTCCGTAAATTAATGGATCAGGGCGGCAGCATCGTGGTGATCGAGCATAACCTCGACGTCATTAAAACCGCCGACTGGGTGATCGACCTCGGCCCCGAGGGCGGCGACCGCGGCGGAGAGGTGGTCTGCGCCGGCACGCCCGAGCAGGTTGCCGAATGCGCCGCGTCTCACACCGGCCGTTTCCTGCGCCAGATCCTCGACCGCCACCAGCAGTGGGGCGAGACCGCCTCCGATAATTAATTGAAGTTTGCGTGACAGAGCCGCGACCGTCAGGAAGCGGTGGTTGGATTGCGTAGCGGACTTCCTGGGACCGCTCTCTCCCGGTCACGGCTCGGATGGAAATTCCTCGTTCGGATAATTTTCGTGATACCTCGGCCACAACTCTAGCGATCCCCGGCGCATCCATTTGGAGTAGCATTTAAGTTGGCGGTGGGCTGTTGCCCTGACAGGGTTCCGCAATGCCTATGCAAGCGACTTTTAAATTGACCTCAGGCTGCAAGCTGACCTCAGGTTTGTATTGCCTGATTCTGATGGCTACCCTAGCTATCGGCGCGACGGGACAGGCCCCTGCGCTACCCGCCGCAGCCCCGGAACAATTATTGCAACAGGCCGGCGCGGCGCTCGACAAGGAAGCCTACGAGGCGGCCGTGCCGCTGCTCGAAACGTATCTCGCGCAAAACGCCGCCGATATCTCCGCGCGCTTCAATCTCGCTTACTCCTACAGCATGACCAATCGCCCCGTGGAGGCTATCGAGCAATACCGCAAAGTCCTGGCCGCACAGCCGGACTTGCTTTCCGCCCGCATGAACCTGGGCATGCTGTTGCGGCAGGATGGAAGCAACGAAGAGGCCATCGAGCATCTGCGCCGCGTGGCTGCCGCACAGCCGGACCACTGGACCGCGCTGACCGAACTGGGCCATGCGCTGGGAAATCTGGGCCGCGTGCCGGAAGCCCGCGCCGCTTACGAATCAGCGCTCAAGTTGCGTCCGGAGAATCACACGACGCGCATGGACCTGGCCGCCTTGCTGGCTCAAACTGAACCCGCCGGGGCCGAGGCGCACTTGCGCATCGTAATGCGCGAGATGCCGGAGGAGCAAGAGGCTCAGCTCACGCTCGCCCGTCTGCTCGAAGACCGCAGCGCGCCCGCCACAGCGGTTCGCGACGAAGCGTTGCAACTCTACGAAGATTTTCTGAAAACCAATCCCACGCGCACGCCGTTGCGTCTGCACTTGGCCGAGCTCTATCTTGCCGAGAAGCGCCCCGCCGAGGCCATCACGCATCTGGAGACCGTGCGGACTGGGGCCGCGCGCGCGCCGGAGGCCAATCAGTTGCTCCTCGAGGCCTATCTCGCAACGAACCAGAAGGGCCGCGCCGAGCCTCTGCTGATCGAGATGATCGCCGCCCAGCCGAACCAGGCGAACCTGCATCTGGCGCTCGGCAGCTTGCGCAACGAGGTGAAGCGCTACGCCGAGGCCGCACAGTCGTTCGCGCGCGGCGTGGAGCTGGACCCCAAATCTTCGCTGGGCTGGACGAACCTCGCATCCGCGCTCTATTTGCTCAAGGACTATCCCCGCACCGTCGCCGCGCTCGATCAGGTGGCCAAGCTCGGCGCGGATACGGCGGGCACCTACTTCCTTCGCGCGCTGGCGCTCGATCAGCTCCGGGCGCAGCAGGGCGCGCTGGATAATTATCAAAAGTTTCTCTCGCTTGCCGACGGCAAGAATCCCGACCAACAGTTTCAGGCGAAAGAAAGATCGCGGGTCCTGACCCGCGAGCTGCAACGCAAGGGTGGCCGTAAGTAACACAGCAAAGCCCCCTGAAGGGGGCTGACCATCCGCGAGGATCGCCAACCCAGGCCTGAAGGCCGGGGTTCAAGGGAATTCCAAACGGAGACACTCCCTGCCTTTGAGTTATACTCTCATCAGAAACGCCAGTGCGGGAGTGCATGAACATGATCGCGGGCCCTCGACAACATCTCCGCCTCAGCGCATCGACATCACGCGGGACCTTGCGCGCAGCGGTGATTTTATTATTGTTGTGCCTGTCCGCGCCGCCTGGCCAAGCCGCTGAACCAAAAAGTCTGGAGCTGCTGGAGCAAGCCTTCTCTCAGCAGAAGGACTCGCGCAAGCGCGCGCGCATCGCGCTGGAGATTCTCGACCTGCATCTGCTGAGCATTCGCTCGTTCGTCGCCACGGGCACCATGATGGAAGAGAATAATTCGATTCTGCCACCGTACACGGCGGCCCTCGCGCGGCTCAGCGCCGCCAATAGCGAAGCCGCGCATACCGGCACATCCAAGAATATTGAAGTCGGCTTGCGGCGACATTCGCGCGAACTGGAGCAGATTCAGATCAGCGTTTCATCTGACGAGCGTCCGCTGATTGAAGCGGTTATGAAGCAAGTTCTGCAATTGCGCGAAGCAGTTTTGTATAGCGTCATGCACCCGCCGAGCAAGAAGTAACCCTGAAGGAGCGTCCAGCGGTGAGCCGGAAGTTTTCCATAACGCGATGCGCGTTGCTTGCGCTGATTTTCCTGGCGGCCACAGTCCACGCGACGGCGCAGGAGGACTTCCTCACGCGCGAAGAGGTGGATGCGGTGCGCGACGCGCAGGAGCCGGAGAAGCGCATCCCGCTCTATCTGGAAATCGCCGATATGCGGCTGGGCGCGATGCGCGCGGCGCTGGGTTCGGCGAAATCGAATGCGGGCCGCGCGGTGCAGAAGAGTCTGGAGCAGTACACGCAGATACTGGAAGCCATTGAGACCACTATGGCGGATGCCCGCGAACGCCGTTCGCCGTTTCCCAAGGCGATGGAGTTACTGAAGATTCGTTTGCCCGAGTCGCAGCAATTTCTGGAATCGCTCGACAATGACGCTTCGCCCATCTACGCCGACTATCAGTTCACCCTGGAAGAGTCGATCGCCGTTACCGAAGAACTGCTCGAAGACGTGGCCAAGGGAATGTTCCCGGAAGTGGACGAGCGCACCGCGCCCACGGAGTTCCCCTCCGCGCCGCCGCGCCCGGATAACCCACGCGAAAGGCCGCGTCCCAGCACGGACGGCCAGGAGGGCCCGCCCCGCAAACGGCCCGCCGCGCCACCTTCCAGCTCCGACCCCGCCCCGTCACCAGAAGAAGGCCCGCCGCGCAAGAGCGATCGACAGTAGCCCCGCGCGCCCGCATTACGCGGTATTCTAATCTCTTCAAGATGATTGCAGCAGGCACAGAGATTTTCGAGCGTGTTCATCTGGCGGTGCGGCCACGCACGCCGTTGCCGGAGATCGCTTTGTCGTTTCGCCCCTACGCGGACATCAACAACGTCATCCGCATGCGCGCGGGCCGCATGGAAGTCAGCCTTTCCGACATGCTCGAAGGTTCGCCGCCGCCGGTGCTGGAGTCCATCGCCTACATCCTGATCTCGAAGCTCTATCGCAAACCCATTCCGCCGCAGTTCCAGGCACGCTATCGCCAGTTCCTCAACCGCAGCAGCGTGCGCCATCAGGCGCAGATCATCCGCCGCGTGCGCGGACGCAAGCATGTGGGCGTGGCGGCGGGCGCGCATTTTCATCTGGAGGAAATGTTCGAGGACTTGAACATGCGCTACTTCGGCGGACTGATGGCCCGGCCCTCGCTGGGCTGGAGCCGTAGTGCGTCGCGCGTGCTGCTGGGACACTTTGACTCCGCGCATAACGCCATCATCGTGAGTCGCATCTTTGACCGTCCACAGACGCCGTTGTGGCTGGTAGAGTACATCCTCTATCACGAGATGCTGCACCTGAAATATCCCGTGCTGCATCGCGGCACGCGACGCTGCGTGCATTCCTCCGAGTTCCGTGCCGAGGAGCAGCGCTTCCCGCAATACGCGGAGGCCAAGGAGCTGCTGAAAAAACTGGCGTGACAGAGCCGCGACCGGAAGGGAGCGGTTTCTCGTGGGACACATCAGACTCTGTAGAAACCGCT
>CAMBEY010000153.1 GCA_945865705.1 Candidatus Sulfopaludibacter sp. SbA3 | reverse complement strand
GAAGCAGAACCTGGCGTTTAATGCCTTTCAGGAGAGCTTGAAAAAACGGCTGACCGATAGCGGCGATCTGGTGATTCACCAGGATGTGCTGAGCCAAATGGGAACGATTCCGGGTGTTCCTGTGGCGCCTATGCCCTAACCGTGCGCTGAAATGGCTGCTCTGCAACGGCATTGATCATTTGACTTGTCCTGACGACCTGTCCTGTCGACTTGTTCCGTGTGCCCGGAGTGCAATACGGAGCCGGAGTTTTACTGTGCCGATTCCTCCCTCTTATTCCCTTCGCACCATTCTTGAACCGCTCCGCGAACGCTTGTGCACGCTTTGTTATAGGATCGTAGCCGCAGGGCTGCTGCTGACTTTGATTGCGCCCAACATTTGGGCGCTGGGGCCGCCGCAGCAACTCGAATTCCGTGGACAAGTATTGTTTCCTGCAGGCACCGTGCCACCGCGCCGCTGGATCACGGTCAACCTGCTGGCCGTGGGCACTCCATTTTATTCGCGCACCGTGGCGCAGCGCGATGGCCGCTTCCGATTCAAAAAACTCGACCCCGGTTCCTACACTCTTTTGATTGCCATTCCGCGAGTGGGCGTGGTCACGCGCTCCGTCGAGATCACGCCCAGCTTTGCCGATGCCAAAGGGCGCATCGAACACCAGTTCGAGTTCAGCGCTGAGCAGCTTGAGCTGTTGCTGCATCCTGAAAACCGGGCCACGGTTTCGGTGCGGGAATTACAGATTTCATTTGGAGCGCGAAGGGATTTTGAAAAGGCTCAGGCCCGGCTGCGGCGCAAGGACGCCGACGGGGCGATCGCGCATCTCGAAAGCGCGGTCGAACAATCTCCGGAGTTCCTCGAAGCCATTAATACGCTAGGCATCATCTACTACCAACGGGCGGAATACGATCAGGCGGAACGCTATTTTCGCCGCGCTCTGGAGATCAACGCCGATGCGGTGGAGCCTCTGGTGAACCTGGGCGGCGTTTTGCTGACGCAGGGCAAGTCCAAGGAGGCTGTCGAGGTGAACCAGCGTGCCATCGAGGCGCTGCCGCATGACGCGCTGACAGCGGCGCAACTCGGGTTCAGCTACTATCTGCAAGGGCAGTACGGCGATTCCATCATGTATCTGGACCGCGCCAAGGAACTCGATCCCGCGCATTTCACTTCGCCCCAGTTAACGCTGGCGCAAATATTCCTGCGGCTGCAACAGGCCAAGGAGGCCATTGAGGAGTTGGATGAATTTCTGAAGCTGCGCCCCGATTCTCCCGACAGCTCCAAGGCGCGCGAGCTTCGACAACGGGCACTGGAAGCCATCGAAAAGCAAGCTGACAGGCAGCAGAATGGTGAGTGACGCGAATTCAGCGGGCAGCGGAAGTTAGCGATTGAAATTGTTTTTGCGCGGCATCAAACTCCGGCGTCGTCCAGTGCGCCAACGTCCAGTTTTCACCCACGCGGACCAGCATCGCGTCGCCGGCGTACTCCTTGCCGGTAACTGGGCTGCCATCGCCCAGGAAGATCAGCGCCGGATGCACCTCGGCCCAGACATACCGAAATTTGACGCGTCTGGTTGGCGGCGTGTCAGTGATCTCGTCGATTCCAGTGATCGAGCGCGTCCCCGCTCCGAAGCCCGCCACAATGCGATTGCCAACCGCCGAGAAGTAACGCTGCCCGTTGCGAGTAACGCGCACTTCAAGCGGCCCGCCACTGCTTGATCCCCTCACCATCCAGAAGTCCGCCTCGGCGCCAGGTGCCAGCAGTAACCGCGTTTCCGCCGAACCTGACAAGGTGGCAGGAAACTGTATCTCCAGCGGTGGCTTGCCGATCGGCGCAAACTTTTGCAGCAACTCGATCATCTCGGATCGCTGATTGGCCCTGACGGCCCACCACCCGGTTCCGACGAGCAGCAGGACGACACTCGCGGCAGCCAGCAACATCACCGGGCGTGGTGGCCAGTTGGCGCAAAGGTCTTTAATCCTCGATTTCCAGTCAGCTCTATTCATCCCGGCCAGCGTAGCACATCTAAATGGTTGGCGATTTCCCTCACGACTCAGCTACCACTGGGGATGTGCCGAAATGAAAACCGGTCCGCCAACAGGTAATTGGCAGACGAGCATAAGATGACAGCGGAGATATTCGCCAATAGCGGTTGCAGTAGCAGATGCTCAATCAGCAGCCACATCATCAGCAAATTTCCCGGGATGGAGATAAGGCCTGCGGTAAGTTGGAACCGGCAGAATGCGCGGACCACGTCGCCGGTTCCAGAAGGAGGGATCGCCACGTTGCTGGAATCCCTCCGGACGGAACCCCGATCGGCAAAAGTCCAGCGCCGGTTGTTGAATGTCCAATGGAAATGCCAAACGAAATTGTGCAAGATTGCGGCCTCCACTGCGATCAGGGTGGCGATCAGATAATGAACCTGGAACACATCCATCAATAGCCAGAGCGCCGCGGCCTGCACTCCAACTCCCATCGCACCCACCGTATTAAATTTGAGCCAGCGCATCAGGCTTGTTTGATCCTTTCTTCCCGATAGAGTCCCGCCGTATTGCGGATTACATTGATCAGCAGGACGACGACCATGCAGATTGCTCCGATGCCACCGCCAACATCGAAAAAATTCTGACGCGCTCCTAGAAAGACGATACTAGGTTTCCAGAACACCACCACATTTCCCAAGGCAAGCAGGATACGCAGTTCCGTCGGGCTGAAGAGCCAGAATGATAGATTGAACTTTCCTCGCGTGTAGGCGGCCAGATACGAATCAATCGAAAGCAGGAGGAAGGCGATCAGCAACGCAAAGGCCACTCGCTCCGACATCAACCCGGACCACGCCAGACCGCTCAGGACGAACAACGCTCCGAACGAATCGACGATGTGATCAACATAGAAGCCATAGCGCGGCCGCTGCTGCTGGCGGTAGCGGGCCAGGGTGCCGTCCAGGCTGTCGCCGAACCAGTTCACCGCCAGCCAAATGTTTACGAACAGAATTGCGGGAGGCCACCACGCGGCCATCGCATACGACGCGCCAGCCATCGCCAGCGCGAACAACCCGAGCATGGTCAGATGATCCGGACCGATGCGCGAGGGCATTCGTGCTGCCAGCCAGGCCAGAGTTTTCCGTTCCAGCGGCGCCAGCAGGCTTTCCTGCTTTCTTTCAGCATTGCGAAACTGTGAAGTAATTGCGGGAACTGACAAGGTGCTCATTGTAATTCTCCTTTTGCGGAAAGAATACTTTCGCTTGATTTCTGGACCAAGCCTGCCTGCGGCGTGGTCTGCCATTGATAGTTGCTGTAGGTGATGTCCAGAGTGGACGTGCCGAACACGCGCAATTGCGCCTCGCTGCGATGATGAATGGGGAACCAGTAATCACCGAACTTCCCGAATTCGTGGACAAAATTAGTCTTACGCACCCAGACGGAAGGCCGTTTCGCTGGCGATCCCTCGATTCGACGCACCGCAAAATCTTCGCCATCAATCCAGACGCTGCCGCGGAACAGGTACGGGTGCGCAGTGCGCGGGGAGACGCGAAACAGGTAAAGGTTTGTGGCGAGGTCGTACTTCTCGAAGTGGAAGTCGTAATTGCGGCGACAAAGATCCACCTGTATGCGAACCGCGCCGCGGGCAGTCTCACTATCCACCTCCATTAGCCGATTGAACAGCAGACGGTCCATATAGCCTGGGCCGCTGCGCTCGACAACTTGAAAACTGCGAGTCTCCGGGCCTCGATAGTCTTCCTTCAGAATGCGCAGCGCCGGCTTCTCCAAAATCGGGTTGCTGGCCTCGTAACGCCGCAGCGCTTGGTAGGACGCAATTTCCGCAATTTGGCTCTCGTACCGTTGCTCCATCCGGTCGAGGATCGTTTGCGGCGAGAGTGGCGGCACACTCTCGCACCACCCCATTGCAGTGCTCAGCAGAAAAGAAAGCATCAAGATTCCGAGCGTAATTCGTTGCATATGAGTCTCCTTTGTCGGACTAACTTATCGCCAGGCGAAGCCCACCCGAATTCCGGTGTAGTGGCGGGGTACGGAGTGATGCAGGTCCACGTTGTCCCGAACCTCGAAGCGGACGCCGATGCGATCCTTGATCCAGTAATCCACGCCGCCGCCGACATTGAACCAGTTCTCGCCATCCTCCAAGTTGTGCGCGCCGGTGTACCCGGCCGTCACGAAGGGAATGAATTTTCCGGAGCGGTCGGCATTTTGAAAGTGATAGTAGGGATTCACGGACCATTGGATAACATTCTCCGTGATGACGCTCAACTCGGTTCCGATGCCAAGGCCATGGGGCAATCGGTATTCCCCGCCGCCTCCAAACTGCCAGACGGCATCATTGTAGAAGCCATCCGATTCAACAGTCGGTGCGACAAAGACGTATCCGAGGCCTTGACGAAAATTTCTTCCTTGAGCCTCTTGGGCATTCGCCGGGATCGCCAGGAATCCAAGAATCACTGCCAGCGCTAATCCTGTCCAATTTATTCTTTTCATACGATGCTCCTTTGTGAGTGATCGCCGGAATTGCTTCCCGACACTAGGGATAATCAACGAAGTCATGAAGGCCATCAATGCACCGGTCCTGAATTAATAATGAGTTGGAGAATCGCTGGCAGGCTATATGTAACCATATGAAAAAAATGACAAATTGGAAATTAAGCGGCGGGTGAACTGGGGGTGAACTGCCGCTGAACCAATCCCCCACAATGTCGGATTGGGCAGGATTACGTTGGATTTAGCCGCTAATCAAATAGAATGGTTTCTTGCTTTCCCGCGGGTCAGGTTCTGATAGTGTTGAAACCATCACCCGCTAAATCACTGAGAGAACAATCGCTAGATGGCCTCAGACGATCAACTCCACCTACTCCGATTCGACGAATTCGAGATTGATCTGCGCACCCGCGAACTGCGCCAGCAGGGTCGTCTGATCAAGCTCCAGGACATGCCTGCACGCCTGCTGATCCTTCTCGCAACTCGCGCCGGTGAGCTGGTTACCCGCGAGGAAATTGAGCAGGAAATATGGGGCGACGACCATTTCGTTGATTTCGACCACGGCATCAACACCGCCATGAAAAAGATCCGCGAAGCGGTAGGCGAGAGCTTGGATTCACCTCGATTCATTGAGACACTGCCGCGCAAAGGTTACCGGTTCATTGCGATTGTCGAAAGAGGGATGGCCGAGCGCGCGGCCACCGAGCCGGTCATGAAGGCCACGGTTGCGCTCACTCCCGCCGTCGTGAAACAAGCGGATGAAGGTCCGCCAACTGAATCGCAAACAGTCGAAAACAATCAACCATTACCCGCCGTTGCAAACGTCGACACAGGATTTGCCCTGCCTGCGGGCTCCGCGCGCGGACTCTTCCTGCTGACGCAGGTCGGCTATTTGGTCATGTACTGTGCCACGCTCTACAAACTAGATGATGCGGGGCGGGTGCTGGACAACTTTCTAAACACGCCGTCCAGCACGGCATTGCCGGTGATCATTGCCGTCGCGGTGTGCGGCGTGGCGGTGCGGCTTTACCTGCTGACATCGGTTGGTTTGCGCCATCCGGATGCGGGAATGAAGTACCGCCGAATTTTCCCCATGCTGTTTCTGCTGGATGCCTTCTGGGCCGCATCGCCACTATTGCTGGTCGAAAAAATTGGCATCGGACTGGCACTGGCCAGCGTGGCGGGATTGGCCTATTTGCCCTTTTCGCAACGCATCCTGATGCGCAGCATTTATCGAGATCACGCGCACGGCTAAGAATTTATGGCTCATATCACCAAGTCGGGCGGCAGCTGGGCGGTTCAACATCCCATCGTATGTTTATTGCTGGCGCTCTGCTCGTATTCTGTCCCGCCATCCGCGAGTGCAGCCGAACTGCAATCGCACACCATTGCTGCGTGGGAGAAGTATGTTCGCCTGACGGAGCAACGGATTGAATCCGAGCTGCGCGGCGCGACTGACGGCCCACGTTTTTTGGTGATCGACTTCAATGGAGAGTCAAAAGCCAGAGCTCTGCGCGACATATTGCGGCGCGGCGAGATTCACATCCAGAAGCTGCAAACGCGCGAGCAAACCCGCGAGATCGCAGTGGATGACGGCATCATCCATCATTGGATGGGCGCCATATTTGTACCTGGAATCAAGCTCGATCCTCTGCTGACGTGGGTGAAAGACTATGTCCAGCACGATAAGTTTTTCCCTGAAATTGAGAGATCCCGCCTGCTCTCGAATGACGGTGATACCTACAAGATTTACTTGCGGCTCAAGCGCAAGAAGATTATCACCGTGGTGTACAACACGGAGCACTCCGCCTCCTATTTTTCGCATAGCGCCACGCGCGTGGCCAGCAAGAGTTTCACAACGCGTATCGCTCAGGTGGAGGATGCCGGGACGTCACAGGAAAAGGAATTGCCCATCGGCCAGGACGGCGGTTATCTATGGCGCCTGAATAGCTATTGGAGATTCGAGGAGCGCGATGGCGGTGTTTACGTCGAGTGTGAATCCATCAGCATGAGTCGCGGCATCCCCTTCGGCGTGGGCTGGATGATCCGCGGACTGGTGGAGTCACTGCCGCGCGAATCACTGCTGAACACGCTTACATCGCTACGCGATGGCGTCCGCCGCTCGCAAATCAGGTAAAATGAATGGATCAGCCTTGCGATAGGGCCGCAATAGTGCCCGGGATATATCTGAAGCCAGCAAGCCAAGAGGCTGAAGCCAGTCAGCAAGCCAAGAGGACGAACGCCAGAATGCCGGAGTTGATGCGACTGCTACGATCGGTTCGCGCCTACCGCTGGCATCTCGCCGGGGGGCTGGTGATGATGCTGGGCGTGGGTCTGTTCGAGGCCGTCGCCGCGCTGCTGATCGGCCCAGTATTCGACCGCGTGCTGGCTCCCGATTCGGCGGATTCGACTGTCGCGCTGGTGAGCATTCCCTGGCTCGACACCACCATCTATCTGGACCAACTGCTCCCCGCTTGGATTCACAACGTCTGGACCGTGGTCGCTGTTTTCATTCTGGGCGTAACCATCGGCAAG
>CAMBEY010000152.1 GCA_945865705.1 Candidatus Sulfopaludibacter sp. SbA3 | reverse complement strand
CAGTCACTTCGGAAAGTAAGATCGATCAGTTAATCGTCGATTTCGACAACATACAACGACTCACTGACGCGCAAGCCGCCATCCTGAACGCTCAGTTGAAGCAGGCTGGCGAGCAGCAGCGCATTGACCTCGGTGGGCGCTCGGTGGATAACCTGAGTCACTATGTTCGCCTGGGCCCGCTCGCGCGCGCCTATAAGCACCCCGGCTCCGTGCTGCTGATCGATGAAATTGACAAGGGCAAGCGCGAATTTTCCAACAGCCTGCTCTATATTTTTAGCGAGCGAAAAATTCAGGTGCCGCATACCGGCGAAGTCATTGAAGCCGCCGGCGGGCAGATGCCCACCATCATCATCACTAGCAACCGTGAGCAGGCGCTCCCGGCCGCGTTCCTGCGCCGCTGCATCTACCATTACATCAATTTTCCAAGCGCCGAACGGCTGGAGGCCATCGTCCGCCTGCATCATCCTGCGGCCGACAAACAGTTGATGAAGGCGGCGGTTACCATCTTCTACCAACTGCGCGCTCTGAAACTGGAAAAGGCTCCGGCAACCGCCGAGATGCTCGACTGGTTCGCCTATCTCGCGGCAAAGAATCATTTGCCTGATGACCTCGATCGCCTCCCCGGCTCCTCCACGCTCATCAAGAGCCAGGGCGACCTGCGGCGTCTCTCCGAGATTCAACAGCACGGAGTCACTCAGTTATTCGAGCGTCGCTCTTCGGGACACTATAACTAACTTTTCTTGAGTCACATTAACTAACTCCTGGAAGACTTTCTCAATATATGTTCAGTGGGTTTCCAGCCGAACTAAAGCAGCATGGCCTCTCCGCGGATGTGAGAACCATCCTGCAACTCTATCAGCTCATGAGTCACGGGCTGATACGCAATCTAGGCGGGCTATACTCTTTCGCGGAGCGGCTGGTCGTCAAGCAACCCCGCCAGAAAGGCCCCTATACGGTGGCCTTCTTCGGCCACTTCCTTGATATCCACATCCAGCAGGGACAGGCGCTCGACGAAGCCGTCATCCTCTCTGATGTTTTCTATAACTGGCGCATCGAGCAAGCTCCGGGCCAGTTGCCCACTCCACAATTAGTAAACGAGTTTCTGGATCATGTCCTCAACCAAAGCCCCGATTTGCAGGCCTTGGCGCAAGCGTTGGAAGAGCAGCGGACCGATCTGTCCAAGGCGGATATCCCCTTTCTGGACGCCGGTGATGAGCAGGACGGAGTTGATTCCGATCATTCCGACAAGGACCTCGACGAGATCATCAAGCGCATGAAGGAGATCGCCGAGGAGCAGAAGGAAGCCCACAGCGGCGGGAAAAAGTACATTGGCAACCGCGGCTCCAGCCCTTACGGACACAATGGGCGCGCCTCCAGCGGCATCCGCGTCGGCGGTGAAGCCACTCACATGACTGCCCGCATGGTACTGAGTGACCCGAGATACTTCCCGCTCAATATGAATGAGCTACTGAGTGACAGTAATACGGACGCCGCGCTGGCTGCTCTGAAGGGTATCGCGGAGAGTAACTCGCGAGTGAGTCTGGATATCGACGAGACCATCCGCCAGGGCGCCCGCCGTGCCGGGTTGTTTCTTCCTTACTTGAAGACCGACGAAGTGGATCAGCTCAACGTCATGCTATTCATCGACAACGGCGGCTACTCGATGGACCCTTACGTTCCCAACGTCCGCGCACTCTTCCAGAAGATGACCACCCGCTACGGTCACGACCTGCGCATTTTCTACTTTCACAACATCATCGGCGCGACAGTCCACACAGACCAGAGCCGCACCAATCACCCGGTGATGACCGAGAGCCTGCTCAAGGAAGGCCGGCATCACAGTGTCTTTTTCGTCGGCGACGCCAGCATGTCCCCTAATGAGTTGCATGGCTACGGCGCGCGCATCTCGGGCTTTGAATATCTGCGGGAATTCGCCTTGGCATTCCCCAGGCTGGCCTGGCTGAATCCCGTGCGCGAAGGCGCATGGCCACATACGGAAACCGTTCAGGACATTCGCAGCGTCGCCCGCATGTTCCCCCTCACGCCACGTGGCATCGAGCGTGCCGTCGCGCATATGAATCAGTTCTCGCCCCGCAAGACTGCAGAGGTCTGATCTTCCGCAATTCACCACACAAAATTGCTTGACTCGGCATCCCTTTCGACAAATACTCACAGGCGAGGCACCAAGCCATGCTTGTCCACCGGTCGAAATGACGGCAACCGCCCCGGGGACGATTCAGGAGGCCCGGACAATGAGTCATCTGAAAAGCACTGCGCTCATCATGCTCTTATCCGCAGGAGTGCTGGCAGGATGTTCGCGGAGTGTTCCCACCGCGGAACAAACCCCGGGGCGACCACTCACGCTGGAGCAATACAACTCTTCCCTTCCTAAAGATGTTTTTCCGGACTCGCGCAGCCGCACCCCCCTTGCCCGCCGCGAAGATCTCGACGACGAGCGCAAGAAGGCCTATGACGAACGCGTCTCACCAGACTCAACATCCCTAGCCGGCCTGAGTGGTCCGGGTGGGATTCGCCTTCACGCCAGCAGCAACCTCTCCGAGACACAGGTAGATCGCCGCACACAGGAGTTGGCGCGGCTGGTGGTGGCTCGCGAAATGGATCAGGTCTTCGAGTGGGGGATGCACGAGCCCGTGGCATTAAAAGAGGGCTTGGAACCCTCCATTATCGACATCATTCGCCATGACAAGCCGCTCACCGGCGTTCCCCCGATGGATGCGGCCATCATCCAGCTCGGTCGCGAATTCTTCCAAAGACATCGCGTCAGCCCGGAGACCTTTGCCGAAGCGCTGAAGCACTTGGGCCGTAGAAATTTAATCGATCTCTGCGACCTGATGGGCGGCTACGCGACCACCGCGATCCTGCTGAACATGGTCGACGTGCATCTGCCTTATAACCGCCCACCGCTGCTACCGATGCCAGGCAAACCCGCCGGCCCGGAGGTTCCGGCGAAGCAGCTCACGCTCCCACAATACGGCAAGACACTGCCGCCCGATGTCTTCCCTGACTCGCGCAGCCGAATCCCGTTAATTCGCCGTGAGGACCTGGACGAGGAAGGCAAACGCGGCTACGATGAACGGGTCTCGCCGAAAACCACGTCGCTTGCCGGACTGCAAGGCCCCGGCGGGCTGGGACTGCACGGAAGTCGCGACTTGGCTAAGACCGAAGTCGACCGCCGTCTCCAGGAACTGGCGCGGCTGGTGGTCGCGCGCGAGTTCGACCAGGTCTTCGAGTGGGGAATGCACGAGCCGGTCGCGTTGAAGGAAGGATTGGAGCCCGCCATTATCGACGTGATCCGCAATCGCAAACCACTCGACGGTGTATCGGCCAAGGAAGCCGCTATCATCCAGCTTGGCCGCGAAGTTCTGCGGACGAACCGGGTTAGTCCCGAAACTTTTACCGCGGCACTAAAACATCTGGGCAGGAAGAACTTGATCGATCTGGCCCGTCTGATGGGCAACTACACACGCTCGGCAATTCTGTTGCACACAATGGACGTGCATTTGCCGTATAATCTGGAACCACGCCTACCCGTCTCTTGATCGGGCTCTGGGGTGTCTGCAACGCGCGCAACGAATCGGACTACGTGAGGTAAATGAAGATGAGCGAAAAAGACAAAAAGCAAGTCAGCCGCAGAGAATTTGTCCGCAGTGCAGGCACGGGAGCCGCAACGCTGGCTGGAGCGGCTGCGATATCGGCCGTTCCGGCGCAGACCCAGCAATCCACTGCGACGGCCACCCCCACCCGATGGGATTTGGAAGCCGACGTGGTCATCATTGGCGCGGGCGCCACAGGATTGCCTGCCGCCATCCGCGCGCGCGATCAGGGCGCCACGGTGCTGGTGATCGAAGCCAATTACGAGATCGGCGGCCACGGAATCCTGAACGGCGGACAGGTCCCCCTTGGCGGCGGCACCAGCGCGCAGAAAAAGTTTAACGTCGTGGACTCGCCCGACATTCTCTTTAAAGACCTCACCGATTGGTCGGTGTTGGAAACGAATGGCATGCCTGACTATCGCTTCAATGACCGCGGCATCCAGCGCGCGCTGGCCGACAATGAAGCGCAGACTTTTGAATTTCTCATCGAGAACGGCGTCGTCTTTGACGACATCAAGCCGGCCGTTGCGGGCGGACACGCCATCGGGAACTCCGCGCCGCGCGAGAATTACGCCCGCTGGACCAAGGGACAAAGCTGGGAAAGTCCGCGCGGTGGCGGCGGTACTACCATCTATCGCGCGCTTGAAAACAGCGCCAAGAAAAAAGGCGTGCAGTTTCTGCTGAACTACCACATGGACGTCATTTACCGCGAGAAGCCCGGCGAGGGCCGCGTCGTGGGCATCAAAGCCAGCTACACACCGAAGTTTCTTCCCGGCAGCACCACGCCGATGAAGCCGTTCCGCTCCGACGGGCTGATCGCACGAACCACGCCCACTGTTACCGTCAAAGCAAAAAAAGGAATCATCATAACCACGGGCGGCAACTCGGGCAACGTGAATTTCCGTCGCATCTTCGACCCGCGTCTCACAGAGGAATACCAACTCGCCGGTGAGCCCTTCTCCAGCCAGGACGGCAGCGGCGAGATGGCTGCAATGGCCCTCGGGGCGTCATTGTGGGGAACCGCGAATCAAATCCTCGAACGCAACGGCGCGATTCGCAAGCGCGATCTTATCGGCGCGCAGTATCTCTACGTTGGCTGGACGCCCGACAGCCCCATCTTCCCTCTGGCCCGCGCCACCGGGCTGCGCGTGCGCGACTGGTCCACGCTGATCTTCGTGAATCAGATGGGCAAGCGTTTCTACAACGAGCAGTCGGACGGCTGGCCCTACGGCACGCACTACGGCGATATCAAGGGTTACGTGCAAAGCGACTGGCGCAACGGCACGCGGCGTCCCATTGTTCCCGAGAATTTTATTGACGCCGCGCTCGCGCCCAATGAAGGTTCGCAAGCGCCGGACTTCGGCGCTGGTCCCACCTGGGCCATCTTCGACGCTGACGCCGTGAAGCGCGAAAAGTGGGACTTAAACCCGCCCAACATCGACCCGAAGTATTTCTTCTCCGCTAACTCGCTGGCCGAGCTGGCCGGCATGATCAAGAAGAACCCTTATACCAAGGTGGACATGCCCGCCAGAAATCTGGAAGCGACCGTGGCGCGCTGGAACAAGATGGTGGATTCCGGCAAAGACACGGACTTCGACAATCCCAGCCCGAAAAACAAAATCCAGACCGCCCCGTTCTACGCCGCATGGGCCACTGTGGAGGTGCATGACAGCTACGCCGGCCTGCGCATCAACATGAAGTGCCAGGTTCAGGACATGCACGGCAAGGTCATCCCCGGCCTCTACTGCGGGGGCGAATCCGCCGGCGGCTGCAGCCAGCACGGCCAGGGCCGCTGCCTCACCCAAGGCTACATCTCCGGCAAGGAAGCCGCGAGCGAACCCAGCAAAACTTAGCGCATGAAGACATCTGTCACCATCCCTGATGACATTCTTGAGAGCGTGCGGCGGCTGGCGCGGCGGACTAGAAAATCGCGCAGTCGGCTGATCGGTGATGCCCTAAAAGAGTATTTGGCGCGACACGCGCCTGATGATGTAACTGAGGCACTGAACAAGATACGGTGCCCAAGGGATCCATTCGTTGCCGCCGCCCAACGCACTCTCGTGCGCAGCGAGTGGTGAATTCTCATTGCCTTGAAGCTGCAAACTAACCACACAAGAGCTAGTTTCGCACGATAACCTGCGGCCGAGACTAAACTCTACAGCGTTTACCCAAGCCTACGTGAAACTTAAACCACCATTACGCGTCAGAGATGTTCATGCCCTCGATTTGGAATTCTATTCGCTCTACGATGAAAACCACATAATGCGCAAGGTGGATATCCTTGCCGCGCTTATGAATCAGAATTCTGTCATTAATTCGACTGGAGCTACATACGATCTACCCCTCGTCAAAAGCACAATTGGAGCAGAAATTCATTTTTCCGAAATTCAGCTTGCCGAAGCCTTCATTGCAATGCTGAGTGCTCCATTTCAAGGATTGCCGCATGCCGCCTTGACCTGCCCCCGTTTACTGTACCAATCATAATGCGAGATCCGGGGTAGTTTCTTGCTTTTGTTTTTCTTGGCGGTGCAGCTCTCCGGTCGCCTACGGCTCCCTGCGAGCTGCACCGCGCGCTGTAAATTCTAGCGGAGTCCGGTTCCCCAGCGAACCATGGACTCCATGTGGACTCCAGTATGACTTCAGTGTGAGGTTGGTAAACCACGTGTTTTTCATGCACACGCGCGCGGTTGAGGACGCCTTCAGACTTTCTTCGTAGTACGAAGAGTTGAATTTCCCCCTATATAGCGAGTATGGCTACCAAACGGTGCGGTCATCACACTCACCGTCGTTTCAATGCCCAGTGTTCACTGTTTTGGCCGCTGCCTGTGAGATCTGCGGAATTCGCCGACCTTGCTAAACTCCTAACGACCAGGCAGGATCTATTTCCCCCAATGCCGTTTCGGGGGATCTCGAAGGAATGGTCCGTTTCCGGTTTGCCGACGACTCGGGAGTTGAGCCGCTCAACCGATTCATGAAGATGGTCGCCCGGCTGACCAACAGCGGCGGGAAGGATCCAGGCCAGCGGCTGCGTGTGAATGAGGACACGGCACTGAACGTGCTTGGCAAAGGTCGTCTCCGGGCCGCTTCTGGAGGTGCTGGATGGGAGCCGTTAGCTGCGCAAAGACGAGCATCTCGTCCAGGGCACGACGCGAATTGAACAGTAGGGAGAGTAAGGCGCTTCGGCTGGGCCTTGCAAAACCCGCAAAACTCACTTCGACCTTAGTACAGAAATCCCGGTCCTATCAGTGACGTAAACTCTCTCACTAGGGCGTGTTAACACTAAATAGAATAATGTGGTATGCTTCGGGATATGGAAATCACCGAGGCCCAGTACCTTCGTATCGAACCCAGCCTGCCGCGGCAGCGGGGCAATGTTAGTCTCTCCAACTTGCAGGTGCTCAACGCGTTGTTG
>CAMBEY010000151.1 GCA_945865705.1 Candidatus Sulfopaludibacter sp. SbA3 | reverse complement strand
GCCGTTCCGCTCAAAACAACATCGCTTGCAGTAAATCCAGTAACCGATTCAGTAAAATCGGCCTTGAACGTGATTGGAAGTTGAGTAGTAGGATCTGTCTGGGCAGGATCCTGTGTAATAGTCACCTTCGGGTTGAGCACAATCGTCAGGGTGGAGTTCGCCCCTAAAGCGAGATCGACGTTTGCTGTCCCACTGCCTGTTGTGGCCGAGGCTCCGGTCAATTGTATGGCGTAAGATTCTCCATAAGGAGTCAAGACTGAAGATTTGATATTTAGCCATCCCAACTGCACGATACCCGAGAAGGAAACCGGTCCAAGCCATGCCAAAGCCATTGAATCGCCCGAGGATTCTGAATCAATGATCGTGGGTGCCTGAACTCCGGATGAGGGCTCAAAAGTCATGCGCTCTACCACTGAAAATGTGCTCCCGCTTGGCACAACACGAACTCCAATAGAAAGTGAATCAATCGACAGGCTTTGGTCAAGATTCAGTGTCAGCGGAATCCTAGCTACAACCGCTCGATGGTCCAGCACGCTACCAACGGATACGGTGCCTTGCGCAATGTAATGTGTATCAATTCCCAAATTCGAGACCTTCCCATCCGGGCTAATTGATAACGGGGAGATGCCCGGACACGGCAAGTTTCGAGGCGTACGAGTGGGGCGGGAAGCATCTTGCCCATTTACCCTGGTCCAATTTGCCAAGAGATCAAGATTGTTTAATAAGGTGTCTCCGCCACGACTTCCTGTGTCAAGAGGGAATACGTCTAACGCGTCATAGCGGTCTGAGCAGCTTGGTGGCCTGTATCCGGTACGATTTACTATTGCACGAAGCTGAAACAGTATGTCGTTGGTTGTGAGAATCCCATTCCCAAAACTACCGAGATCATTGCCAGAAGCCTGAAAATCGTCTCCGACCAAATACGTTCCAGCGACAACTTGCACGAATTGGTTGAGCCCGCTTGTTAATTTCACGGGTACTGAGGTAAAGGAGGCCGGGCTGCTTGTGATTATGACGGAATAAGTATGACCAGCAATTGCGCCATTCGGAATCGACATCTGGATATACCCCAATCGCCGCACTCCAGTCAGGGCCGGGATTGGACCATTCCAAGTTACTGTCATGCTAGAGAGCGTCGAATTTATCGCTGGGGCTGAAGCGATCGAAGCATCCTTTTGGAAAAGTAGTTGTGAAGTTACCGCGGGC
Organism: Candidatus Sulfopaludibacter sp. SbA3; assembly: GCA_945865705.1. GTDB lineage: Bacteria > Acidobacteriota > Terriglobia > 2-12-FULL-54-10 > 2-12-FULL-54-10 > SHUM01. The sequence goes on along the minus strand of CAMBEY010000151.1, from coordinate 5,824 downwards.
GCTGATCCAAGTGGGCTTACGGATATACTAAATGTGATGGCATCAATTGACACATTGGACCCAAGCACAACCGTTACCGGGACTTGAGCGACAGTACCTGATGAGGCGAAGACCGGCGCAATTCCAATTGTCCCTTTACTGATCAAATCGACTTCACTAACCCGTTGGGCATACTGTTCTGGAAAGTTTTGACTATTGCGGAGGTCTGGCCAGTATACGATTGCTCCTCCAATTCCGTCAGAAATAAACTCGGGGTTGAAAGAAGAATTAAAATTTGCCGCAGAACGCATGGTGAAGCCGCTTAGACCCCAGAGCCGCTGAGCCGCACCGTCAATCCGCTGCAAGATAATTTGAGACTGGAGTTGACCATTCACGGTCTTTGCACGCTGAAAAACCGTGATCGCTCCTCCATTACCATCGGAAATGAGGAAGTGATCTCGGCCATATTCTGTCGAGAGCGCGACTCCATTGGTGGCCCAGAGAACAGTTCCTGATCCATTCACCCTTTGACCAGCGATCCAAGGAAATTCGCCATTCAGAGCGCTTTGGTCTTCCCAAACAATAATCGCTCCGCCTTCGCCGTCGTTAACAACAAGTGGATGGTATTGCTCCATAGGGTTTAGACAAATGGGAATGCCGCCTGCGGTCCACTGTGGCTGACCGCCAGAATTTAGCCGTTGCGCATAAATCTCGGCATTCTGGTTATTAGGATCTTGTGTACGGCGATCTACCCAGGTTAAGAAAGCTCCGCCAATACCATCAGCGACGATATCAAATCCCTTCGTGCCAACTGATACTATGGCCTGAGCAACTTGTATTCCGTTGTTAATAGGCCACTGCAGTAAGCCACGGGCATCAACTCGCTGCGCGTATATTCCGAATCCCACTCCTACCCTTGAATCTTCCCACGCAAGTATTGCACCACCACTGCCATCACTGACCAATTTGGGATAATCCGAGTAGACTCCGACCATTCCAAAAGCAATTGGAACGCCTGAGCTTGACCAGGCGATCGAACCATCAGCTCGAATTTTTTGCGCCCAAACTGAAAGGTGAAATCCATCCCGCACTTCCATCCAAGTAAGGATTGCCCCTCCTGCACCATCGCTGATCATTTGTAGGTTGTCTTTTGGGCTTCCACACACCAGATTGGGAAGGCAACCCGTGGCTAGCGGTACTCCACGCGCCTGCCAAAGAACCTGACCGTTAGTGTCCAATCGTTGAGCAAATAGCTCTTCCGTACTCTCATTAAACTCAATCGAACGGCGACCATCTTTCCACGCGACAATAATGCCGCCTGCCCCGTCAGAAGCAATCGCTGGAGTTCCGAACGGGCTTCCTTCAAGCTTGATGCTGCCCGCCGCCCACAACTTTGTCCCATCGTTGGCTAGATGCTGAAGCCGAAGTCCAGCGTCAGGCTCGAAGGGATTGAACCCTGCTAAGAAGATCCCTCCGGCACTGTCGCTAATTGCAACAGTTCTTGCACCGAAGTGTAGAGCATGCACTCCATCGGTTTGCCATTTGGTTGCAGGTATACCGGCGGATACTACTGCATTAAAAGTCCACAAGACTGCAATGGCAATCCCGATCATCAGATTCAGTCGTACTGGGCGGCTAGACATTCGAACATCCCCACGGCATCGAGTTATAGTGGAATTGTAGCCTACAGTTTCTAACGACCAGATGAAATTGTTCGCCCTCAGGGGAAATGGGAGTGGCAGACGGCGGACACTCTGATGCCTTTGAACTCAGAATGTCCAATAGTTCTACGCCATAGCACCTAAAACTAAAGCAGGAATCAAAAGGATAATTGGTGCGGGCGCCTGCTTGAAAAGCAGATGCTCCACATCCGAACTGCTTCCATAGAATCAATGACATCAGCGGCGTACGGGACCTCTGTATGAATTGGATGCAGGCATTGATGTAGATTTCGCCGATTTGCATTGGCTTGCTCCAAGGTAAGCAATTGAAACCAAAGAGGTGGAGTTTTGCTACAGTTTGATGGAATTGAGGGGTTTTGCTACAGTGGATCAGTCACCGATGAAATTGTGTTCGGAGGTCCTTTAGTTTCATAAGGGCGCGTAGCTCAGGGGATAGAGCATCTGCCTTCTAAGCAGAGGGTCGTTGGTTCGAGACCAACCGCGCCTACCATATATCTGATTTGCTGCTATGCGGTTAGCCGCTTCTGCGGCTCCGCCTCTGGAATGGCATTTTCGGGACTGTGCCCAATTTTGTGCCTACCTAGCTGCGAAAACGCTGAAAGCACCGCATCCTCGGAAGGGTGAACGTACCGCGCCGAAATTCCAATCGAGCTATGCCCGGCAATCCGCGCCAACGTCCAGACGTTGCACCCTGCCTCACCCAAGCGGGTCAGAAACGTATGCCGCAGGCTGTAGAGCACGAACGGGCGAACCTCCGCCAGCCTCAGCGAGTTCCTATGCTGCTTCTTCAGGCTTGAGGATTCCACATGGCCGCTGTATGTAGGCGCGGGCCACACCCAGCCCTCCACTGGCCGTCCCGCGGCATCCCAGCGCATTTCCAGCAAGCCCCTCACCCTGGGAGCCATCGGCAACACCCGCCGCGCCGCCGCCGTCTTGCCGTGCGTTACCATAAACGTCCCATGTGGGCCGCTGTCCCAGTTCATCGACTCCCACCGCAGACGGAAGCATTCTTCCGGGCGCATCCCGGTATCCGCGAGGACCGTCGCAATCGGGGCCAAAGGTTCCGGCGCGGCTTGCAGATACTTCGCTTCCTCTTCCTGACTCACCACGCGCTCACGATGCCGCTCACCCGTTAGCAGCTTGACCTTCGGCGCGGCTTCCACGGCTCCCCACTCCACCGCAGTTCTCAGGATGCGCCGCAACACTCGCAGATTGCTGTTGACCGTGCTGACCTGCAATCCCTGTACCTTGCGGTCCTTCGTGCTGCCCGCTCCGCTGCCATGCGCCCGACGATAGGCCGCGAAATCCGCCACAAGCTCTCCCTTAATCTCATTCAGCCGGGCATCCGCCAGCGGCTTGTATCCGGTGAGCGCCTTCACTCCCACGCGATACCACAACCAAGATTTCGGGGACGATTGCTCAAACGTAGACTTCGCCCACGGCGCAAAGCGATCCTCGCAAAACTCCGCCAGCGTCAAGACGGGCTTGCGCTCCCGGATGCCCACTTCGCCCTTCGCCAATGATGCCCGATGCGTCGCCTCCATCTGCCGGGCCGTTCGCGGATTGCCTTGCTTGGTGCTCTCGCGGATCGGCTCGTTGTGCCACATGAATTTGTACCAATACGTTTTCCCACGCTTGTAGATTGCCATTTCCCTCCCCCTTCCGCTCGATCAACTTCGTGACTCCCGCATTACCTTAGACCCCCTATTAGGTAAAGGGTTATTTTGAAATCTCCTTGGACCCGGTGTAAGATTTGGGCATGGCAAAAAAGAAACTGCCGCCAGAGGTCCTGGAATATTTCCGACGGCAGGGCGCGAAAGGCGGAAAGCTCGGTGGAAGCATCGGCGGCAAGAGTGCTGCTGCCGCCATGACACCCGAAGCCCGCGTCGCTCGTGCAAAAAAGGCCAGCCAAGCAGCCACCGCCGCGCGCAAAGCGAAGGCAAAGGCGACGAGGAAGACCGGAAGGTAGCCATCGGCTGCGTGTGTCGCCAAAGGACTCCCTGATTTGTTTGCCGGGGACACGTGGGACAAGCGGGACAAGCTCGCTAACACTGAGGCCGGTGTGTCCCGACTGGCGTTTCTCCGAGTGGGGACATTTGAGACCAGCATAAATATAGGGCATCCCGATTGTCCCGACTGTCCCGAGTGAAAATGAAGCAATGTCAAGCATTCAACAATCCAGAATGGAGGCCCGGACGGAAAACACGCGCGTATTGCCAAGCTCGGGAAGCCGAGTCTTCTTTGTCAGTCCGGGTCGCTGGCAATCGAGATAGCCTCTCTCATCCAGCACCCGCGCTACCATTTGGTAGTCGTGTCCGGCGCACACCTCGCGCTTAAACGTCTCCGACAATATCAGGTATTCGGTCGCGCCTTTAGTGTCCTTGCGCTTGAATCCCACACGGTCCCGGACAATCTGGTTTTCGTCGGTTGCGTCAGTCTCCAATTCGGCCCGCTGCGAAGGCCGAACTGTTTGAAAGCGGCTTGCGCCATTGGCTTCGAGGAAATGCCGGACTTGTGCAATAGCCGCTTCTTCTTCACCGGACCCGACAGTTCCACGCCGTTCCAACCAGTTCTTGCAGCACCCCGCAGCCGCCCTGGTAGATTCTCCTTCAACCCAGCCCGTTAAGCCAATCCTGGTTGCCAGTTCACCGGCGGCTCCGATTAGGGCGAACCGTTGCGCTGCCCTGGATACCTCTCCCGACGCCTTTGCTGGAACATTGCGCTCTAGGAAATCCCGTTGATAATCTCGCACCCTGGATGCCACTTCACTCTGATGTTCGATCAGGTATTCGAGCCAAGTACGCAATGGCGCACCATAGTATTGCTGCGCAGCGTCTCGCAGTTGCCGCGAGAAGGCGTCCGCCGAATCCGCGCCGTGGATATTTTCAAAGATTCCCATTCCTGCCCCGGCATCCGCTTCAACGTTGAGTAGCCTGACTTCAGCGCCGCCTTTGATCCGCTTACCTGCCGTCTGTGCATGGTCGGCAAGCGTGACTTCGCCCGCGCTCACGAACATCAGGCGCCACGTGATTTTCTTGCGCGCCCCAAGGCTGCGGGACATTCGCGCTTTACCGCTGCCATTCCCCAACAAGTAAACTACTTCCGCCGCCTCCCGTGCGTCTATCTGTGCCAGTTCGTCCAAGTAGAGGCACAGATCATTATGAAGTTCAGCAACGGCCTCCAGTCCGTTCGCTGTAGCCCGCCACGACTGGACAAAGCCGTTTCCCCCACCGCCGCCCAACACGGAACCGCCTACCTGTAGTGCCGTGCTCTTGCCCGTCGATGTCGCTCCGTGGAAGTGAATGCCACTGGATTCGCCTGCGATCATAGACAAGAGTGGCCCGACGAAGGCGCAAGACACCGCCAGGATCAGCCGCGAATTCCCGGAACAGAGTCTTCCAACATTCGAGCGCCAATCGTCCAGCGTGCCTTTCACGTTGATCAGGTGGTCTGAATCGCATGAGGTTTGGAAAAGGACCCTTTCTTCGCCGTCCTGCCCGATGGTTGAGCCCGGAAGTACAAATACATTACCGTGCCAACCGATGCGCGCTACACAAAGCGCCCGCGCCTCGGCACGGGCGGACTGAAGATAAACCGTGAGGAACTCTCGCGCCTTGCGGCCTGGCGCGATGAATAACCCCCCGTCCAACAACCGCGCCCGGCACTCGCTTCCATCCCCGGCAAGTAGCGACATGGGCATAGCCCATTCGTGGGCCCGGCCTTCGGAGTCAGTCTATTTCAGCAACCGTCCCCAGCCGTCCCCGTTAGCGTTACGGGTGACCGCAGCCACTTCCAATCGCCCGCAAATCGTCAATGCTTCTTTGTCGGGATTGGAGTCGATATAGAGAACAGCATCGTCAGTGAGCAGAAAGGGTGAAGACTCCGGCTTGGATTTCACGGGCTTCTGCTTACCACCAGTCCCCGTGGGAGTCCCGCCGTTGATCCCCCACCGTTTTCGTAGCTCGGAGAGAGCCGCCGCGTCCAGGATTGCCGATGCCTCAGTGAGTTCGCTCAGCTTCTCGAAGGTCCCGTCCGCATTCAGCCAGTCGCTGACATCTCCCGTTTCACGCAAACCCGGAAGTTCCACAATGCGGATAGAAGCCGCCGCAGGGAGGAGCACTGCCGCAACCGCCACCGCGTGCTCCCGGCCTGCTTTGTCATTG
>CAMBEY010000150.1 GCA_945865705.1 Candidatus Sulfopaludibacter sp. SbA3 | reverse complement strand
CCGACAGTCACTATTGGTGGAGTGAGTGCGCGAGTACAGTTCAGCGGGATGGCGCCGGGCTACGTGGGCCTGTGGCAGATCAACGCCGAGATACCCGCCGGAGTAACTCCCGGCACCGCCGTTCCGCTGGTAGTAACTGTCCCAGGCAGCGGGGGCGGAGTGAGTAGCAATACGGTAACCATCGCGGTCGAGTGATAGGGGTTAGGGAAGAAACCGTGACAGTGCCGTGGGCGCGCGGCACTGTTACGGTTGCCGTGGATGGCCGCCGCTTCCTGATCAACACGCCGGTGGAGGGCAGCCAGTCCGCGCCGCTCACCGTGATCACCAATTTCCCCTCCACATTAAAGAAGTGAATGCCGCGTGACGGGTGTTGCGTGACAGTGCCGCGCGCGTGAGCAAGCGGGCCGATGGAACGCAACGCCCCGGATGCTGACGGTTTGATTTTTGATTCGGCTTCGTATTCGAACGTGGAAAAGACATCGGCGACCGGGACGTGGTTTTTCCATCGGCCCGCTTGCTGACGCGCGCGGCACTGTCACGCGAACTGTCACGCGGCACCGTTTCCCGCGCGCCGAGTGGGCGGCGAGTCAATAGGGGAAATTTGGAATCTTTGGACGGAGCCGTGGATTCGGATTATTTGGAAAATTTGGATGCTGTGGAATTTGTGGGCAGAGTGGTCAGGTTGGACGATTTGGATCATTTGACGTGCGAGATGGGTGCGCAGCGGCGGGAAAGCTGATCGGAAGTTCCCGCCAAACCCCCAACCCCGAATCCCCACCCCCCCCCGGCTTGTCAATCTGGTCAGAGTGGTCAGAACCGTGAACGTTTGCACTTTGGGCAGAACCGCAAATTTGGGCAAGTTGTCAGCGCGGCAGGACACGGAAATAGCGGGCGGATTTCCGCCGATTGGATCGCAGTCGAGTCGGTGAATTACTCGAGCTCGACGCTGTCGCCTACGATCACTTCCACTCGGCTGTAGGTGATGATGCCGGTAGCGGAGGTCTCCTCGGTGGACAGGACCATCACCTCTCCGAGGACTTCGCTGGGCATGGCGGCTAGCTCGGATTTGAGCATCGGGCGTTGGACTGTGCCGTCGGGGTTCTTATACTCGCGGGAGTCCACGCTGAAGGCATCGGCGTCTGTGCTGAAGGGGCGGCGGATGCGCAGGTAGCTGCCCGGCTGGAGTCCCTGACCGCTGCCGATGTTGAGGTAAACGATACTGCCTTCGCCGCCTACGCGGGCGAATTCCTTGGCCGTGGCGATCACGCCAGTGGCCTTTCCGGAAGGCTCGGCGAATCGCGAAGTGATGCGTTGCGCCTTGTAGGCTGGGGCTGTGCGCGCGTTCAACGGGATGGCAATGTCGCCGGGCTCGATGGGTTCGCAGGACCGCAGCACCTGAGCGGTGGCGTGCGCCCCACTGACGACCTTGACCTCAATGCGACCGATTTCAGAGTAGAGTGTGCCCATGCCATGCACCATCAGTTGCTGGCCGGGGAAGGACTCCTTGCGGTTGATGTCCACGCTGGGTCGAAGGATCATGTACTGCCCGCCAGTATTGACGACGGTGTTCTGTCCCCGACTGAGGTAGAGGTAATCGCCGGCGATGAATTCATACTTGAACCCGCCATCCTCACCGCTTTTGACGGCTAGGCCAGACTCGACGGCGCGAGTGGTGAAGAAGCCTGCGCAGTACAGGTCCGTGTCCATCGGCGCGCGCTGTGCGTGCAGCGATGGCGCCGCCAGAAGCATCCCTGTCGCCAGCGCGATCTGAAGCAAACTCCGACCCTGATTTTTCTGCCGCATTCTCCACCTCGCCCATCTAGCTATAGATACCGGCACGCCCGCGAGCGGCCAGGAAGATAGTCCATGCCAACGCTATCAGAAGGCTAAAAACACTGTCAAACTCTTTCGTTCATTCGGTGTCACTGAGAAGGAACATTGCGGGCCAGCTTCTGCATTGAGCGCGGAGGTCCAGGATGCCAGAGGGAGGGCGAAACATCTTGACCGTCCCCGTGGCCCGGCGCATCATAAAGCTTAGAGTGGATCAGCAAAGCTTGGTCGTAACTTTTGCCTGCCGTCCGTACCGCAGAGCTTGCCGATGGTAGCGATGGATGATTCTGGCTCAGCCGGCTCCCCGGACCGGCAGCATGCGCTGATTAGCAGGGCAAGACGAATACAGGGGAGGAAGCTTCAATGAACATACGCAAGATGAACATCCGCAATCTAGTGATTTGTGCCGTTGGGTTAGTGGCTGCGTCGATCACCGCCGCGCCTGCGAGCGCCGATGTCCTGATACTGAAGAACGGGCTGACGATCACCGGCAAGTTTCAAGGAGGCGACCCCACTGGCATCACCATGCAGGTGAATGGTCAATACCAGCGCTATGCGCTGGCCGACGTACACAGCTTGACGATGGTGCCTGGGGGTGAGCCCGTGGCCGCAATGAGCGCGCCAGCACCATCGCCGCAACCGCCCACGTACTCATCAGGCCGCGCCGCGATTCCAGCCCCCGTTCCATCGACTGTTCCGCCGAGTACTCCCGCACCAACCAGTAGCCCTGCTCCGGTGGCAAGCACGACCACCGGTGGACTTTCGACGCGTACATCAGCGCCCCCGTCAACTACTACGGCATCTGCCAGCCCCGGCAGCATGGGCGTTACGGTACCAGCGGGAGCTTCGCTAGTGGTCCGCATGATCGACACCGTGGACTCTTCTGTGCATCAATCCGGCGAATTGTTTCGCGCCAGCTTGGATGAGCCGCTGATAGTGAACGGCCGGACCATCGCCTCGCGTGGTGCCGACGTTACAACCAAGCTGGTTTCTGTGGAGGAAGCCGGCAAGATCTCTGGCCGCGCTGAACTGGCTCTGGTGTTGTTCGACATCACCATCAACGGCCGCAAGCATGAGATTACGACGGGTGAAGTTTACGAGGTGGGCGCATCGCGTGGCACGCAATCGGCCAAGCGCATTGGCGGGCTGGCAGCGCTCGGCGCTGTCATCGGCGTGATTGCCGGAGGCGGCAAAGGCGCGGCGCAAGGTGCTGCCGCTGGTGCGGGTGCAGGCACCGCGATACAAGTGCTGACCAATGGCGAGAAGGTTCAGGTGCCAGCCGAATCGCGGCTTGAATTCGCGCTGGCTGCTCCGCTGGTCCTCTGATTTGCACCGGTGATTTGCTCCGGCTGTGAGTGGCACGTTTCACAACTCTTAATTACATTGGCGCAATTGAGGCATCATCCTTTGCCGCAGTTGCGCCTTGTCTATTTCTGTAGATCCATCCAACTATGTGGATGGTTTAGTCCCAACTGTGTCCGGTCCTCGGGAGGTAGAAAATGAGTACGCATGTGGATCAGTTGCTCGATGAGCTTGTTAAACGGCTGCATGACTCCCTTGATGACGACTTGGTGAGCGTGGTTCTTTACGGCTCGGCGGCCAGTGGCGATTATCAACCAGAGTTCTCCGACCTGAATGTGTTGTGCGTGCTGCGTGTGGTGGGTGTTGCCGAGTTGCGGAGAGTCGGCAAGGCGGTCGAGTGGTGGAACGCGCAGAAGCAGACAACCCCGCTGATTCTCTCGCTCGAAGAAGCGCAGAATGCCGCCGATGCTTTTCCCATCGAATTCGAGGACATCAGCCACAGCCGCAGGCTGCTGCACGGCAAGGATATGTTTGCGGCAATCGCGATCAACCCGCAGCACCATCGTCGCCAGGTGGAGCATGAACTGCGCACCATGCTGCTGCGCATGCGGTCTCGGTACCTGACTACGCTGGGAAATGAGGATGAGGTTGTGCGGATGATGGCGCGTTCCGCGTCCTCGTTTGCCACGCTTACGCGGCACGCGTTGATTCTTTATGGCGAAACCGTGGGGACTCAGAAGCGGGAAATACTGAAGGCGGCGACCGCGCGATTCGGCTTGAATCCACTGCCGTATGAAACCCTACTGGCCGTGCGCGAGGGGACGCAGCAGATCGTGGGCGAGTCGGTCCACTCGTTGTTCTCAGCTTACCTGGAGCAGATTACAAGACTGGCGCAGGCCGTGGACAAGCTCGGAAAAATGAGCTAAGCCAAAGAGCTAAGCCAAAGGGGTGGCGACTTCGGCGTTAGCATTGGTCAACAGCGGATGCTCTATTTAGCCGGTGCGCTTTTGGCTCCACCCATGTCGTTCTGGATGCCATCAATGAATCCGAGAACTTCTTCATGCGAACCAACGATGAGCCAATCGCTGAGCTTCTGTCCGTTGGTGATGAGCTGATAGGCGTCCAGCAACTCCTCCCGGCCCTTCACACGAGACAGCCCCCAGAACAGAATCCAAACGCCGATAAGCAGAGTGGGCGCGGCGACAAAAACAGGCAGATCCGTGGAGAAAATCCAAGCCGTTAGAGCCAAGAATACGCACGCGGCGTAGATGGCGGGCCAAGCTAGCGGAGAGCGATTCACGCGTTTGATGGAGGTCTTCTCGACCGACGATACACGCGTTACCGGCAGGTTCTTGCCGCCGGTGGGATCATCCTGAGGAGTCTTGCGCGTGATCATGCCCTCCAAAAGAACCCATTTTACGCCATTTCGATCCTGGCAAAACTTTGATTGCATACTTCCCATTGCTATTTCTTTCCTCCCAGCCAAGTAAATCCTTTAGCGGTAGATTATTATACAGTTCTACGGCCCAGACTGAAAGCGCCGTGTAAGGTTCGCTGGACTAGCCATGAAAATAGAACAACTTACCGGCAAGTCGGTTTTGGTGCTGGGTCTCGGACTGGAGGGCCGCAGCGCCCTTGGGCTGCTTCGCGAAACCTTGCCAGGGAACACGCTGGCCGTAGCCGATCAGCATGATTGGGATCATCTCAGTTCGGAGACCAGGGCACTGCTGGAACGCGACTCCGCGCTGGTCAGGCATATCGGGCCGGACTATCTCGAATCCATCAGGCAATACGACGTGATCGTCAAATCCCCAGGCATACCCGTGATCCTGCCGCAGTATCAGGAAGCAGTGCGGCTTGGTAAAATCATCACCTCGCCCACGGCCATCTTCTTTGCGAATTTCCCCGGCATGATCGTGGGCATCACCGGAACTAAAGGCAAGAGCACCACGGCTTCGCTCATCGCTGCTGTCCTGCGCAAGCAGTTTCCGGACACAGCGCTGATCGGCAATATTGGCAAGCCCGCGCTGGACGTGTTGCCTTCGTTGCGCGACCGCAAGGACGCGATTGTGGTATACGAACTGTCGAGCCATCAACTGGAAGGCCTGCGCCAAAGCCCCCACATCGCGGTGCTGCTGAACATTGTCCCCGAACATCTCGACTACTACACAAGCTTCGATGAATACGTTGCCGCCAAGGAAAACATCACCCGTTTTCAAACCGAGAGGGATTTCCTGGTCTACGATGCAGATCACGAAATTCCCCAGCGCATCGCCATGCAGTCTCGCGCCAGGAAGATGGCCTGTTCGATACATGGGCTTGATTCGCACAGTCGAGGCCGCTGCTTTGTGTATAACGACTGGATTGCTTACGAGTCGGAGTCGCGCGAGCCGGATCTGATCGTTCCTACCAGCGACATTCCGCTGCTCGGCAGTTTTAACCGGATCAACGTGGCGGCGGCCGTGGCCGTGGGCAAATTGCTGGGCGTGCCATCCGAGGCCATCGCCGCAGCGGTGCAGGAGTTTCAGCCGCTCACGCATCGCCTCGAGCGCGTGGGAGAATTCGGCGGGGTCGCTTACTATAACGACTCCATCGCCACCGTCCCCGAGGCGGCTGTGGCGGCGCTGGACGCGCTGGCGGGATCAGTCGACACCATCCTGTTGGGAGGAGCGGATCGCGGGTTGGATTTTTCCGGCTTGGCCGCCGGGCTGGCGCGGCGCGCGGTCAAAACCGTGATCCTGTTTCCACCCACAGGCGAGCGCATCTGGAAGGCAGTTTGCAATCACGACGCGGACGCCGCGGCGCGCATGAAACATTTTTTTGTGGATTCGATGGAGGAGGCTGTCCGGTTGGCGAAGCTGCACACCGCGCCGGGCAAGTGTTGCCTGCTCTCGCCCGCCTCGCCGAGCTTTGGACTGTTCCGCGACTATCGCGAGCGCGGCGACCGCTTCAAGCAACTGGTGCGGGGGGAATGAAATCCGCCACGGAGGCACAGAGAGTTGAAGTTTAGGTCGCAGACAGCTTTTGAATGTATTGCCCCCACCATAAAATCTCTGTGTCTCCGTGCCTCTGTGGCGAAACCCGGCTACATGACGCGGGGTTTGCCCATGGTGGGCATTACCAGCGGGCCTTCTACGTTGGGTTCTGAAGGCGGCTCGGCGGCCAGGTGCGCTTCGGCGCCGGGAGCGAGGAACGCCGCCATGGCGATTTCGTCGCAGGCGTGGAACTTGGGGCATCGCAGGCAGTCGCGCCAGGCCTTCAGCGGCAGAGCGGCGCGGTCGATCAACTGGAATCCGGCCTTCTCGAAAAACTTCGGGACGTAAGTAAACGCGAAGACCACTTCGACGCCCACCTCGCGCGCCTGTTGCATTAGCTCGGCGCAGATGCGCAGGCCAAGGCCGCTGCGTGTGCTGGAGGGAGCCACGGCGAGCGAGCGCAGCTCGGCCATGCGCGGCGTATAAAACTGCAACGCGCCGCAGCCGAGCAGATCGCCATCCTTATCCACAGCGACAACAAAGTCCCGCACACGCTCGCACAGCTCCACCTCGGTGCGCGGCAGCATCACTTCATTCGCCGCATAGTCGTTGACCAGTTGCAGCATGGCGGGTATGTCGCTCAGGGTCGCCTGGCGGATCAATCCGTGGTCGGCCTCGTGTGCCATGATTTCATCGACCTCCACGGCGTGTCCGGGGTGGTTTCTCATCGATAGTGCCTCCTGCCTGCTCCGTCCGGGAGCCTACGAACACTCAACTAGTCTTTCTCGATTAAAGATGCGGCAACTGAAAATGAATTCCTCATGAAATATTAGATGCAACCCGTGCCGAATCGATCACGGTACCTGTGTGCGCATCCGAACCGCGCTCTCCGGTCGCCCGCAATACGGCATCCAGAACATTTTCGCGATGCCCATTGCAAATGTGAACGTGCCCC
>CAMBEY010000149.1 GCA_945865705.1 Candidatus Sulfopaludibacter sp. SbA3 | reverse complement strand
GTGAATTGGGGGTTAGGGATTGGGGGTTGGGGGTTGGGGGTTGGGAGGAATAGGGAATGGGGAAATAGGGGGGGGGATGGGTTTTCAATCGTTGTCATTCTGAGCGGAGCGAAGGATCTGCTTTTCCCCAAGAAGGAGAGAAAAGCATATCCTTCGCTCCGCTCAGAATGACAGCATTAGTCAGTCAACGTATGCCGGAACACCAACCTAGTTGCCAGCGCCGTTGGGGTCCGTCTTCGGCAGGTTGGCGTACTTCACCTGCGTGCCGACGCCGGTGTGGCCCCCTTCTTTAGCGAAGGCCTCGCGCCAGAAGACGGGCTTGCCGCCGACCACGGTCATCTCCGGGTAGGTGCTGCCGATCTGATCCTCTGGAATGGTGAAGTAGTCCTTGTTGAGCACCACGAAGTCGGCCAGCTTGCCCGGCTCGAGCGTGCCCAGTTCCTTCTCCTTCTGGAAATACTCGCCCTGCCAGACGGTCATCATCTTCATCAGCGTGATGCGGTCGATGCGCTCTTCCGGCGCGATCACGTTGCCCTCGTCGTTCTTGCGGGTGATCAGCAGCGCGGCGGAGCTGAAGTAGGTCTCCGGGTTGCCTGAAGGGTCGCCCCAGGACTCCTCGTTTTCGTAGACCACGCGCACGCCCGCGTTAATCAGGCCCTTGGCCGGCGAGATCCACTTGCCGTAGCGCTCGCCGTAAATCTTCAGGTAAGGCGTGCTGCGGTTGATGAAGGCGCCGTTGCAACTGATGATCCAGTTGAAATCCTTCAGGCGCGGCATCTGCGCCGGACTCGGGTAGAAGCCGCAATGGTCGGAGCTGAAGCGCCGCGAACGGATATAGTCCTTGGTGATGGAGTGATCGTCCTTCATCACCTGATCGATGATGTCCATGATGTTGCTGACGCCCTTGTCGCCGTAGGAGTGGCCCACGGTGAGACGCTGACGCGAGCGGATGATGGTGTAGATGGCCTTGGCCATGGTGTTGCCGGGTTCGACGCGGCACCACTCGCGCACCTTCACCTCCGCCGGCGCTTCCATCGTGGAGCAGATGGTGGGCGGGCCGCCGTCGATGTTCTGCAAGCCCACGCCGCTCTGCCAGAAGTAGGGCGTGCCGAGGCCGGCCATGTCGCCGAGGCGCAGATAGAAAGCCGAAGGATTGGCGTTGCCCTCGAAGCCGAAGTAGTCCGTGTAGGCAAAACGCAGCGGCATTCTGTTTTCGCGCTGCAGCTTCATGAAGGCGTGCATGTAGACCAGGCCCACCATGTGCGATGAATAAGTGGTGATGCCGATGGCGGCGTTCTTCACCAGGTCTTCCTCCACCACGTTGGCCAGCAGATCGACCTTGTCGTGGAAATAAAGATCAGCGGCCAGCGAGCGGGCGTACTCGGTCAGATCGCCGAGGCCCTGCTTGTCCATGCCCTGCAGGCCCATGGCCTGCTCGGGATCGGACTGGTAGATTTCGCCGATCATCTTGATCCCCGCGCTGTTCACCGTGTAGACGGGATGCGACTGGATCATCACCGGATTCTCGGGAGCCAGCTTGTCCAGATCGGCGCGCGTGATGCCGCGCTCCTGCAAAAACTTCGGGCCGATGCCCAAGCCGGAGTTTCCGCCGGTGGGCAGATTGATGTAGGCCCACTGATCTTTCGGCGCGTTGGCCATGTTCTCTTTGAGCACAATTTCGATGCCCTTCCGCAACTCTCCATAGTCCTTGCCCGCAACGGAAAACTGGCGCGAGACCGCCGCCATCATCTCGGGATGTTCCTTGGCGTAACGCGAGACGGCGTTGTTGTGGATGTGGGTGTGCGAATCCATGATGCCGGGGATCACGGTGCGTCCGCGCAGATCGATTTTGGTGGTCTTAGGTCCGGCGTACAGCATCATGTCCGCGTTGTTGCCGACGGCGAGAATCTTGCCATCGCGCATGGCCATGGCCTGGCCGATGGTTCCCACTACTTGATTGGTGGTGGCGTCATCCATGGTAACCACCTTGCCGTTGTGGATCACCATGTCAGCATAGGAGATCACCTGCACGGGCACGGTGGCGGTCTGCTGCGCAAAGGCCGCGCTACTGGCCAGTAAAAATCCGAACATCAAGCCGGACATCAGGCCGGACATCAGGCCGCGAAGGCTCACAGACATCCGACGCAGCGTCATCTTGTTAAATTGCATCACTTGTTCCCTTTCTCTATTTCCTTGGAGTTCAAAGTCGTGTCAGAGTTCAGCCGGCGGCGCTCATCCTTGATAGCACCCACGTTCTCAAAGGCTGGAGTCTGACTGAAAAGGATTATACGATAACTCGGCCCGTTGCGCGACAGGGCACTTCGGGAAATTCAACAGTGCATTTCCTTCCCAGTTCCGTCTCGCTTTTAATCCCCTGCCGGATTCGCCTTGCTATTGCCCACAAAGACGAATACTCTTGCGCTATATCTGGGTAACGGGCCCGGTGCTGCGAGACATTCATACGGGGAATCGTCTCTTGAAAACTCAGTTGGTTGGATTCGACCGCTTGCGGGCAGCGTGTATTACCGATCGGAGCGCCACGCTGCTCTGCGCGGCGGCCTTGGCGCTGCTAGTGCCGCTGGCCTTCGCGCCCGCGCTGAATGACTATCTGCTCTCGGATTCCTTCCGCATCGTCGGGCTGATCGACTTCCCCGCCGCGCTCCAGTATTTTCATGACACCACCGGCTTTGGCCGCAATGAATTTCGCCCGCTGATCCCGCTGAGCTACGCCGTCGATCAAATGATCTGGGGCGACCAGCCGTTCGGGTATCACCTCACCAGCGTGCTGATTCACACCGCGAACAGCGTGCTGATGTTCCTCATTTTTCTGCGGCTCACCAAAGCGGTGCTGCCCGGCTTCGTGGCAGGCGTGCTGTTTGCTATGCAGCCTGCCCACCACTCGCGCGTCGCCTGGATCGCCGCGCGCGACAGCGCGGTTTGCCTGTTCTTTCTGCTGATCTGCTGGCTCGCCTATCTCCACACCCGGGAGCGCGAACAGGCGGAACTCGCCGGGGCAGCGGGGACAACGCGGGGCGGTCGGCGTCTGCTGCGCGGAGTATCGCTGGCCGCCTTCCTGCTCGCGCTGATGAGTTACGAAGGGGCGGTGGCTTTTCCGCTAGTGTTGATGGCCATGGAGACGATGGTTTACGGCGATGGCGCACCCTGGCGGCAACGGCTGTGGCGGGCTGTAAAAGCCACGCTGCCCCTGCTGGCTCTGACGGCCATTTATGTGGCCTGGTGGCTGCTGCTGTTTCGCGGATCGGTGGGCAGCTACGACCTGCTCATCACAGTAAAGGGCATGGCCGCCAACTTCTACCGTCTGCACTACCGTTTGTTCTACCATGTGCAGCATTGGCTCGGACTAGCATACCTGCTGGCCTTCTATTGGCTGTGGCGCGAGAGAAAAACGCTGCGGCCGCTGCTGGGATTTTCCATTGCGCTAATCTGGATCGGATATCTGCCGTACATGCACGTGCGCGGATTCGCGGATCGTTTTACGATGCTGAGTGCGGTGGGGGCGGCGCTGCTGCTGGGTCTGTGCGCCACCAGCGTTGCCCAATATTGCAACTCCAGACGCGCCGCGGTGCCTGGGTTGGCAATTGTCCCGCTGGCACTGATTCTGTTGTTCTCGGGATACTACGCCTGGGGCACGGGGCGGCGCATGAAGCAGTGGGTCGCCGCCGGAGAAAAGGCCGAGGCCCTGCTGGCGCAGCTTCAGCAAATGCATCCTGCCTTCCCGGAAGACGCCACGCTGCTGCTCGACCGAATCCCCACCATGCACGAGAACGCCTACGTCTTCCCTACCGGACTGGAGGCGGCCATCCGGCGGCGATACCGGCAGGAGTTGCCGGAGATTCATTACTTTCCCGCGGAAGTGACTGCGGAGGTGCGCGAGCAGTTGCTGAACCAGAAGCCCTCCTATCACTTCCGCTATATGCCCGAGCAGGGCCGCCTGGTGCAGATCAGCGCGCCCGACCGCATATCCGCTAATCGTTAGGCCTCCGCCCGAAACTAACGGCGCGTGGCGTTTCCTCGTGCGGACTCCTGTTCCGCAAAAATAATTGGAACCCTACACCCTTCGAGTGGCATCCTATAAGTAGATACAGATAGTCCCCGGGTCTGGTCATCCGTTGTCGTCAATCTTTGAATTAAGGAATTAACCATCTTGAATATCCAGTTACAAATACTCGTGTGTGCGACAGCTCTGCTCGGAGGCCTTGGAACGGCCCATGCGCAGCGCGCCGAACTGCGTCCGGCCAACCCCATACGCCTTGCCGGAACCTCTGATTCCAATAGCCCCGTTTATCGCGAAGGCGGTAAGTTCGTGGTTTTTCAATCCTACTCGCTGCCGCTCATTGTGGAGGGGACTTCGCAGGCAGGGCCGCTGCGGGCGCGACCCGTTCTGCTCAATTCATTCGCGCACTATCCGCTGTGGATTGAATCCGTCTGGGCCGATGACGACGGCGCGTTGTACGCCTGGTATCACCACGAGCAGTGGATATGCAGCAGCGGACTTTCCGCTCCGGTCATCGGGGCGCTGGTCTCGCGCGATGGCGGCAATACCTTTCAAGACCTGGGAATTATTCTGGAGTCAGGCTACCCCACCGATTGCAGCGCGAAGAACGGCTTCTTCGCGGGCGGGCACGGCGACTTCACCGTGCTGCTGGACGGCTCCCGCCAGTTCTTCTACTTCACCAATTACAGCGGACCCGCCGACAGCCAGGGCGTCGCCGTGGCGCGTCTGCCTTTCTCGGCTCGATCGAGACCCATCGGGCAGGTGCGCAAGTTCTATCAGAACAACTGGACTGAACCCGGACTGAAAGGCCGGCTCACGGCCATCATGCCCGCAAAAGCTTCATGGACCCGCGCCGACACCGATTCGTTCTGGGGACCATCGCTGCACTGGAACACGCACCTGCAGCAGTTCGTCATGTTGCTGAACCGCACCTGCTGCGAGCCAGGCTGGCCGCAGGAGGGCGTGTATGTTTCCTACAATCCCGACTTGAGTATTCCCACCAACTGGTCCGCGCCGGTGAAGCTGCTCGACCGCGATCAGGCTCGCTGGTATCCGCAGGTTATCGGCCGTCCGCCCAGCGGGACGGACCGCCTCGCTGGACGCATCGCGCGATTCTACATGGGCGGCGACTCGGCTTTTGAAATTGTGTTTGATTATTAGGCAATTCCCGCGTCAGGACGGCAATCACGGAAACTTAATTCAGTTGAAACGGACGGTTGCGGAGCGCATCCTGCAGCGCGGTGCCGGTGGAATCCAGGCCCCCCGACCGGGAATTCCACCGGATAGTTATCACGCGTCCGTCCTCGCTGCCTCGCCATCTTCATGGCGCAGTGAGGGCAGATGCTGAGGCTTTCAGCACCTTCAAAGTAGCACTGCCCGTCCGGGTACTGTCGAGACCTCAGTTTGCGTCATGGGACTTACTCCAACTTCAAGGCTCCAACTTCAAGGCGGTGCGCATGCAGTTGCGAGGCGAGGCTCTATGCAGCTATCATGATGGATTGCAGTGGACTCGGCAGACGGCTCTGCGCGCGGCGTCTTGGTGGCGGCGTCTTGCTAGCGTCAACGAGCCAGCGCAGATAGTCGATCAAGATTTGGCGGTGAACGGGCAATGAGTGAAAGAGGCAAACTTGGAGTAGTTTTGTTCCAGTTGGGCGGGCCGGACTCGCTCGACGCGGTCGAGCCGTTCCTGCACAATTTGTTTCTCGATCCCGACATCATTGACTTTCCCTTCGCCAAGTTGGCACGGCCCGTGCTGGCCAAGCTGATGGCCGTTAGCCGCGCCAAAAAAGTCGCGCACGGTTATGCCGCGATGGGCGGCGCATCGCCTATCGTCGCCTGGACAAAAAAGCAGGCAGCGGCTCTGGAAGCCACGCTGCGCCGCGCGCCGGAAACCTCGAACGCGCGCGTGGTGATCGCCATGCGCTACTGGAAGCCTTTCACCGAAGAGGCCATCGCCGAACTCGTACGCGAACAGGTTACCGAAATTATCCTGCTGCCGCTCTATCCCCATTTCTCGAAGACCACCACCGGCAGCAGCTACAACGAGTGGAACCGCCACTTTCCTTCCTCGCCGTTGGCCCATGTGCCCGTGAAGTACATCAAGGATTATCCCGAGCACGCCGGTTACGTCGATTGCTTCGTCACCGGCATCAATGAAACGCTCAAGCGTTTCCCCGCTCCCGAAAAAGTTCATATGGTTTTTAGCGGGCATAGTATTCCGAACTCCGTCGTCGCCTCCGGCGATCCCTACAAGCCGCAGATTGAGCAGACCATGCGCAAGGTGCTCGAGCGCGGTGGCTGGACGCTGCCCTCCACGCTCTGCTGGCAGAGCAAGGTTGGCGCGGGCCGCTGGGTGCAGCCTTCTGTCCATGAAATTATTCCCAATCTCGGCGCGCAGGGCGTCAAGGACGTGCTGATCGTCCCCATCTCCTTCGTCTCCGACCACATTGAAACCCTCCACGAGATCGGTGAAGAAGTGCGCGAGGAAGCGCTACGCGCCGGCATCGAGCGCTTCGAACTGATGGACGGCCTCAACGACTCGCCGCAATTCATCAACGCACTCGCCGACCTGGTTCACGCGCAAGTACCCGCCACGGTGTAAGTTGAGCTGCGCGAACAGAGCCGCGTTAAATGTTATAATCGGCAAGCAAGGGGATGGAGCCTGCTGCCATGTCATTTCCACTCGAAAACGCCCGACTCTGCATGGACTGCGACACCGTCTTCGACGGCGCGCTGTGCCCCAGTTGCACCAGCGAGAGTTTCTTCCCGCTGAGCCGCTGGATTCGCCCCGCGCTGGAAGATATGAGTCCTAAACCACCGCGCTCCCTTGGTGAAACATTGGGCCCCAAAGTCGGAAAGACGGCTCGCAACGCCTCGCTCATGCTGGCCGGTTCCGGTCTGGCCTTTGCGCTTTGGAAGGCTTTCTATGGAACGGGCAAGAAATCTGATTCTACTCCACGCAAGAAAAAGCCGGAAGGCAGCACAGAGCCGCGACCGTGAGGGAGCGGGGGTTACCTTCGTTGTGGAGAAAAACCCACCCCACTCCCTCACGGTCGCGGCTCTGTGTGGAAACACCTAAACACTCGCGCCTAGG
>CAMBEY010000148.1 GCA_945865705.1 Candidatus Sulfopaludibacter sp. SbA3 | reverse complement strand
CGGGAGAAGAGAGCCGCCGTTAGCGCAATAGCAGAGACCACGGCACTTTTGCCAGCGATAAATGGCAATAGTGCCAGTGGCACCCCATACGCAAATATAAGGCCGGGGTACCCGATGGGACTGCATGCCTTGATGGTCCTTGCCCAGCGCAACTGTTGGCGGAAGGTATCTTTCCAGCGGCGACGCGGCAGAAGCGTCGAAACTACGGTATGCGATAGGTGCACCTGGTAGCCTTGCTTTGCGATCTGATTGCCGAGGATGAAGTCATCCGCCAGGTAATCGAGCCACGGGGCGAATCCGCCGATTGCCGCAATCTGCTTTTTTCGAGTCGCCAAAGTTGCGCCCAATCCAAATCGCATGCCGCCTAACATGCGTCCCAGCAAAACCTGCCCTGAAAAATCCCCAGACATGCTGAGCGCCTCCAGCAGCGAATTGAGGCCACGTTCGCGGATTCCCCTGTAAAGGCAGGTCACTAAGCCAATTTCTTGATTTCTCAATGGGCTCACGATGCGTCGCAGATAGTCCGCGGCAACTCGAATGTCCGCGTCGCTAATCACCACAATTTCAAATTCGGCCGCCTCCACCATTGCCTGTAGCTTGACTGTTTTGGGGTTGGCACCGGCGACATCGGAGATAAACATCACCTTTGCAGGGATGAGCGGATATGCTTTCCTCAGCATCTCTATCGTCCAAAGCGCGGCATCAGAATTGTCACGCAGGCAAAATATTATTTCGTACCGAGGGTATTCCTGCTGAAAGTAGGAACCCAGGGTTTCATAGAAATGAGGTTCAATTCCCGAGACAGGTTTCAGTATGGAAACCGGCGGTACGTAATCTGTCTGAGGTTCTCTTTCCTTTAGGAATCGGGTCGCGGCGACAACAACTCCAAGATGATATATGCAGGAGCCAGCCACGACAGCCAGTGGGAGATAGTAGAGAAATAGTAATTTCCAGTCGATCATTGATCACCGCAACTCGGCTGGCATTTTAATTTCGCTGGCCGGTTCCCGTCTGGATCACCAGGAGATGATCGCCACTCCCGCGCCAATACAAAGTGCCCCGGCCCATCGAGTAGCATTGACGGATTCATGGAGAAAGAATCTTGCGGCCGCCAGTTCCACCACAAAGCTTACTGCCGTCGCCGGGACCACCCAGCTAAGCTCGGCACGTTCCAGCAGCGCCAACAGGCAAAAGAATGCCACAGCCTTCCAGAGAATGCCGAGCCAGAGATACCCATTCAGCGCCGCGCTCCACCCGAATCGCATGATCGCTGCAAGCCGGAAGCTCGTCAGTTCCCCTACGCGCTTCATGGCGCGCGCGACGCAAACATCGCCTACCGCGCCAGCCAGCACCACCGCCAAGAGCATGAACAGGTGCGTCATGGTTTCGATCTCTCTTCGGTTGTAATGGTTCGTTTTGATCTGCCGCTTTGGGCCACCAGACATGTCCCAACCACAATGAACGACGTTCCCGCCCAACGCAACGGGGAGATGGATTCATTCAAGAAGTAATGGGCGAGAATTGCGCTAAGGATATAGGCGGGAGCCGTTGCGGGAAGCACAAAGCTGAGGTCTGCCCAGGACAGCGCCGCGAGGTAAGCCGATAAAAATACGATCAGCAACAGAACGCCGGCGATCATCCAAGGATTGGTTACCACGTGCGCGGCAGTGTGCCGCAACCATGAAGCATCAGGCGCGGATGCGGGGTTGATCTCCCGCATGCCCATGGTTAGAAATACGTTCCCGAAAGAGTTGGCCAGGATGGCGACGGTGAGGACCGCGGCAGTCTTCATGCTGAATTGTTATGGACTACTGGGCTTCCGATCCCGCCAGCGGAGGAGTTGCCGCTTTGGCGCGAGCTGCAGCGACGGTTTTCTTTCGCTTGGAGCGTAATTCCAGGTACTGACGGGCCTCGCCGTAAAGCCGCTTGCGCTCGTCGTTGTTGAAAATGGCCTTCCTGACGATGCGCCAGATCACGCTCGGGCGAAAGAAGTACTCGCCATAGAACTGCTCGACGGCTTCCAGCATGTCCGTGTCGCTCAACGTGGGATACTGGATGTTCGGGAGTTGATGGCCCTGTTCGTCCGTCATGCTCCCTTCCGTAATGTAATTATTCTTGATGACGTAATCGTAGAACTCCGTCCCTGGATAGGGGTGGGCGACGGAGACCTGAATCGTCTCGCAGTCCAGGCGCTTGGCGAAATCAATCGTGCGGCGAATCGTCTCCGGGGTCTCCCCGGGCAGGCCGACGATGAAATCGCCATGAATTACCAGGCCCAGCTTCTTGCAGTTCTTTGTAAACTCAATGGCTTGTTCGACCGTCGCGCCTTTCTTGATGTTCTTGAGAATCTGCGGATCGCCCGATTCGTAGCCCACGATGAGCAGACGGCACCCAGAGTCCTTCATGGCCTTCAGCGTTTCGTAATCAGTGGTAACGCGGGAGGTGCAGGACCATGTAAAATTCAATGGCTTCAATTTAGCGCAAAGTTCGACCACACGGGATTTACGAATGTTGAACGTGTCGTCGTCGAAGAATATTTCCTTCAGATTCGGATAGTAATTTAGCGCTTTCCTGACCTCCGACGCCACGTCATCGCTGCTGCGCGTGCGCCATGGATGTCCGCTCAGAGTTTGTGGCCAGAGGCAAAAGGTGCACAGGGCGGGGCAGCCGCGCTCCGTGTAGAACGAAAGAAATGGGTGCAGCAGGAACGGCACGTTGTAGCGCGTGATATCAAGATCGCGCTTGTAGATGTCCACAGCATGAGGCAAGGTATCCAGATCTTGTATCTGCTCGCGGTCCGGGTTGTGAACAATCTGGCCGTTGGCGCGATAACTGATTCCGGCGATCTCGGAAAGCGGTTTTCCAGCGGCAAATTCAGTTACGGAGTGGTCAAACTCCTTGCGGCAGACAAAATCGATTGCCGGAGATGCATTCAGGCTCTCGACCGGCAGTGTCGTAACGTGTGGTCCAACAAAGCTGATCTTTAGACTGGGATTGGTTTCCTTCATCGCCTGAGCCAGACGAATATCACTTTGGAATCCGGGTGTGCTGGTGAATAGAACCAGAAAATCGAAGTCGCGTGCCATCTGGATAGTTTGCTCGACCGTGATGTCGTGCGGAGGGGCATCGACCAGCTTGCTGTCGGGAATCATGCCTGCCGGATAGGTCAGCCACACCGGGTACCAGAATGAGCGAATCTCCCGCGTCGCTGGCCAGCGCGAGGAGGCACCGCCGTCAAAGTTTTCAAAGGATGGAGGATTCAGAAGCAGTGTTCTCATAACCCCGCCAATCAAACACTCAATGATTTGGAAACAAGCCCATCGTAGCATGGGGAAATGTTATGTGTCAGCCGATTTGTGGGGAGATAAACGTTGGCGTAATGCAACTTCAGACTAGCTAGCCAGGCTGGTAGGCCGGATATCAGATGCTGCCGAGGCGTGGCTTCCGTAGCTCATCTGGATGAGTTTGCTGATGCGCTTGGACATGGGCGGATGAGTGGCCAACAAATCTGCCAGGAAGCCTTCGCGCAAGTCCATCTTTCGACCGAGTGGGTCGGCGATACACAGATGTGCGGTGCCGCGATGAATGAATTTGGTGGGAGAGAACTCCATTTCAATTTTTTTGAGCGCGGAGGCAAGAGCGCCGGGGTTTCGTGATAGTTCCGCGCCGCTGGCATCGGCCAGGTACTCCCGTTCACGAGAGATGGCCATAGCCAGCATCTGCGCTAGGAATGGCGCAAGGATCACCGCAAGCAGCCATATTCCGAACAGCACCGCGGCGCCTCCTCCACCACCTTTTGATTCCCGTTTGCTGCTGCTGCCACCTCCAAAGCGCATGGAGCGGCCAGCCCAATCGCTCAGCAGCGCCAGGGCGCCCACCAGTGCCGCGACCGTGGTCATCAATTTTATGTCGAGATTGCGGATGTGGCTCATCTCATGAGCCATCACCGCCTGCAACTCCTCGCGGTTCAACTTTTCGATTAGCCCGCGCGTCGCGGCAACCGAGGCGTGCTCGGCGTCCTGCCCGGTGGCGAACGCATTGGGATCGGAATCAGGAATGATGTACACCTTGGGCATTGGCAGGCCGGAGGCGATTTTCATTTCCTCCACTACGTTCAGGAGTTGGCGCTCGTTGGGGTCGGTCGTGCTGAAATCGACCAGCTTCGCTCCAGCGGCCTTGAGCACTGCCTGATCTCCGAAGCGCATGCCCCACCATGTCTGTCCGCCGGCAATGAAAAGCGCGATGGCGCTCGCCCAAGGGAACGAAGCCACGGCCTCGGCATCGCTCGAATCCGCGGAAGCCGCACCTGCCCAAGGAGAAAATCCCAGGTAGAAATAGTCGAATCCTATCCCGATGAAGAGATAGAGAAAGATAAATACCGTGACGACGTTCCAGGTATTCCGAATGTTGGCACGCTGTTGTTCGAAGAGGTTCATGGGCGTGCGCTATTTGCGCAAGGTGAGATCCACCTGCGGGACATTGCGCTCGGCTGCTTCGGTGATCTCAAACAGTTCAGCGGGCTGGAAATTAAACATGCCCGCGATAACCACGCCGGGAAACACCTGTTGAGCGGTGTTGAATTTTGTGGCGATGTCGTTATAGAACTGGCGCGCGAAGCTGATCTTGTTTTCGGTCGAAGTCAGCTCTTCCTGCAGCGACTTCACGTTCTCGCTCGAACGCAATTGTGGATACTGCTCAACCACGACCATGAACTTTGAGACCGCATCGCTCAGCGCGCTTTCCTTCGCAGCAGAATCCTTCACACCATGAGCGCCCATGGCGGCGGAGCGAGCTTCTATCACCTTTTGCAGCGTCTCTTGCTCGAACTGCATGATCCCTTTTACGGTATTCACCAGATTAGGAATCAAGTCATGGCGGCGCTTTAATTGCACATCAATCTGTTTCCAGCCGTTGGTTACTTGATTGCGCAGCGTCACCAGGCTGTTGTACATCGAAATAATCCAGACGATGCCCACCACCAGAATTCCTAAGATGATCCACACGGTCATGGTATGACGCCTCCCTCGGAGTGATGCCCGGGCGTATGCAAGAACCAACCCGGATCGTGCTAATCATAACAATAATTGGTGCAGTCTGATAATGCTCACATCGGCATCGAAAATGAGTATTTTACTTGGTACTCATCATCGCATGCCTCAACGCGGCTCTGAGGGAGGCTCTGGGGCGATTGGACGGTTGCCTCATCGCTGCCATACTGAAGGCATGAATATGGAGAGCTGGTACGGCAAGCTGGGTATTTGTTTGCTGCCATTGGCGCTGGTGCCAATCTTCTTTTTCCTGACGGCGGAGGGTTATCTCAGTTTCGGAGGCGGGGAAAAGGACATCATCCTGGTTTTTCCGATGATGATTTGGGCGATCCTGTACGCTATTGCATTCACTGTACTGTGGGTCAAACGAAATCCGGTTTGGCGATGCGCCGCTCTGGCCGTCGCAGTAGCGACAGTTCCGTTAGTCGTTGCTTGGGCTGGGCTATTTATCTGGGCAGCATTCAGCTTCTGATTTAGAGCAATGTGGCCTGCAGCTCACCCGTCAATTTCAGCAACTCGATTTTGGAGCGCTCGGCCTGATACTCTACATCGAATAGATTCACCCAGGCGTGGTTTTCTTCGATGCGGGACTGCTCCACAACGAGCCGGTTTACACGGCCCTCCTCGTATTGAGCAAGAATCGAATCCAGCGTCTTGCGGGCAACTTCCAGTTCCAGTTGCGCCACTTCACGGGCATCCAGTTGCTGACTGATCGTCGCAGTAAGAGCGCGCACTTGCTGCATGATACCCGCGCGGGCACTGTCGCGGAGATTCTGCGCGGCTCTCAATTCCGCCTCCGCCTTCGACATGCGGGCATTGAAACTTTCCCGCTCATAGAGGGGGACGACGATGGAAGCGCCAATGGTGATGTTGTTGCGCTCGAAGCGCTGAAAATAATCTTCGTAGTTGTTGTGTTTGCTGAATAGGGCGTATTGGCCCACCAGGTTGACTCGCGGCCATCGCGAGGCCTTTTCACTGCGAACGGCAAATTCCCGTGAACGAACATCGTCGTCCAGCGCCGCCAGCGCCGGACTCCGTGCGAGAGCCAGCTCCGAGAACGCGGCGACTTCTGAAACGTCGGCCAGTAAGTTCAACTCCGGCGCTATGGTTTCTATTGATTCGCTTTGCGGGATGCCCGTCAGATCGCGCAGGCTGAACTCAAGAAGGGCAATTGAGTTTTCCAAGGTCTTCACGGCGCTGCGAGCTCGTGCGGCCGCGAGCCTTCCTTTCGCGGCTTCCAGCGGTGTGTCCAATCCCGCACTCACTCGTTCATCAATCAACGATGCTGTAGTCTCCGCCCCGCGCGCTTGCTCACGAACATGCGCCAGAGAACGCCGGCTACGGTCCAGATCCAGATATACCAGCACCGTTTCCACCAGTGCCAAGTCGCGTTGATCAGCAAGGCTATTGTTCGCAGAATCGCGAGCGGCACCTGCTTGCCGCTCCATGTTCCGCAGGCTTTGATCAAAAAGCGCCTGCGAAGCATTCACTTGGAAAATCGATGGCGCGGCACCTTCGATGCTGAGCGGAAACCCTTTGGAGTATGCCAATCCAGAGCCCAGCAGTACTTGCGGGCGAAAAATGGATCGAGCTTGCGCATACTCAGCCGTGGACCTCGCCACGCCGATCTCAGCCATCTGCACTGTACGATTATTCTTGAGAACAAGCGCAGCTGCTTCCTTCAAAGTAATCTTTTGAGGCGTGGCTGTCTGTCCGTTGGCTGGCGAGGCGCTCAAAACGAGGGCCGTCGCGAATGAGATTAAAATATGGAGCGGAGTACCAATAGAAGCTAATTTATTGATTCTCATGATGACACCTACTCGTAACGGAGAGCTTCCGTGGGATTGAGCTTGGAGGCACGCTCGGCGGGCAGCAGGCCAAAGACGATGCCCACTAGCGCGGAGACTAAGAAGGCAATTGAAATTGACACCAGTGATATGGGAATTCGCAGCCCATCCACAAAGGACTGCGCGAGGAGCGGGATGCCTACTCCAACAATGATGCCAAGCAGTCCGCCGCCAAGGCTAATCAGCAGCGCTTCGGTGAGAAACTGCCTGCGGATGGCC
>CAMBEY010000147.1 GCA_945865705.1 Candidatus Sulfopaludibacter sp. SbA3 | reverse complement strand
AGAGGAAGTTTTGATAGAAAATCTTGTTAGTAAATTTTTATCGGAGGTAAGGTTCCGATGATAATTTCCCTAGCTGCTCTAACTGCAAAATTCTATTTGACGCAAGAAAGAGGATGACCATGCGAATGAAATTTGTGATATCAGCCGCTATGCTGTGTGCCGTGCTGTGGATAGCCGGAACCGCAATGGCGCAAAACGCCGTTGGACAGAGCGCCGCAAAACGCGAAACTGGATATGCATTGAAGAAACCGGTATTTGGCGGCGCTTGTCCGACCTGCCCGTGGGGAGAGATGGGAGAGATTGTGCGCGAAGCAATGAAGGGATATGGCTGGGACGTCCAAATTTGCTATGTCTGCGCTGGCGGGCCGCGCGAAACGCGAATGGTGTCTGGAGCGATGATGCCCGAGCCGCGCGGCACCGGCACGGAGCCTCTGCCCAAGGGCCCTGTTGACTTCGGAGCCACCGGCTCGCAGTTCCTGCAGTGGGCTTATCTCGGCATCCATGATTTTGCGAAGGACAAAGAAGGGCCACGGAAACATCTGCGCGTAATCGCGCACATCCAGGAGCCGACTTATTACGTGGTCGCGGTGAAGGCCAGTTCCGGCATCAAAGAGCTGAGCGAAATTGTCGAGAAAAGATTACCCGTAAAGGTGCTGGCCACAACCAGCATCGGCGGCGATATTACGCCCACCGTGCTTGAATTTTACGGTCTCTCTAAAGAGAAGATGGCTTCGCAGGGCGGCGAGTTGCGCACGGAAAGCGGCGCGGACCATCGCCAAGGTCTCGATGTCATAATCGGCTTCGGGTCGATGGTCAACGCGCCGGAATACAACTTCTGGTATGAGCTGACTCAGAAGGAAGATCTGATCTACCTGGAGATCGCGCCTGCCTTGCGCGCCAAGCTGGCGAAGGATTTTTACATGGTCGAGAAGACCATGCCACAGGGATACTTCCGCGGCATCAATCGCCCAATCCAAACGCTGGGCCGCACCGGCACCGTCATTTATGGCCGCGACGATATGCCTGACGATTTTGCCTACACGCTGGCCAAGGCCATGGACGAGCAGCAGGAATTATTGCAGTGGAGTTCGATGAATTTTTCCTATAACTGGCGGAGTGTCTGGAAGGCGTTCGATGTGCCGCTGCATCCCGGCGCGGCCAAGTATTACCGCGAAGTGCGTTACATGAAGTAGGCACGCGCAGCATGGGATGAAAAGAAAATGGGGGTGGCGATTGGATTCGCCACCCCCATTTTTATTGTGATTGTCGTAAGGACTAGTTGTCGCCTTGCTCGATGCGAGCGCGCCACGGAGTGGCATCAGCCGGGAACTGGAATCCCACGGCGGGCTTGTTCCACTTCTTGGCCAAGTCCTGATGCAGGAAGCGCGTAACGCCGCCCACCACGGTGAGCTGCGGAACGATGTCAGGAATCTGCGCGGTGGTAGCCGAGAAGAAGTCCTTGTTCAGTACAGTAAAGTCAGCATACTTGCCCAACTCGAGCGTACCGATTTCCTTCTCCTTCAGCATGTACTGACCGGCCCATGTGGTGAACAGTTTCAGAACCACCACGCGGTCCAGCCTCTCTTCAGGAAGAACCACACGGCCATTGACCTCGCGGGTGATCAGGTTGTTCATGGTGCTGCCCACGGCGCCGCCTTCGAAATGGCCGACCACGGTGAAGCCGTTGTCCAGCCACTTCTTCACCGGCATCATGAAGGCTTCCGCTTTCGGACCGTAGTCCTGAATATATTCCTTCTCGCGGACCAAGCGCGGCGGATTGACGTTGATGATGATCCCGTATTCCTTGATCTTAGCCATCACGTCCGGCACATAGCCAAGCGCTTCCACGTGCTCCACCGTCGGCCGTAATGCGCGAATATCAGCGGCAGTGATGTTGGTTTCCTTGACCACTTTGTCCATCAACTGCGTGAAGCGGCGAACGCCGTCGCTGGCCAGTCCATGCACGCCGGCCAAACGCCATCCAGCCTTGAGCGCGGTCTCCAGCACATCCCAATAGAGGACGCCCGGTTTGGGACAGAGTTCACGCATCTTTATGTGTGCAGGCGCCGGAAGGTCCGGTCCCAGGCAGGATTGCGGGAAGCTCGAATCCCACAGCTCGCTGGCCACGCCGTGAATCCACAGCGTGTCGTCGCCCACGCCGGTCAGGTTGCCGGAGTAGCCGTAGAACTTGCGCACGAACGCGGGGTCTTCGGGCTTGCGGTGGACTTCATACAGCGCGCCGAAGCGGATCGGCATGTCCAGCTCGCGGCGGATATACGTTACCGTATCCATGATGCGCGGGTTGTGAACGCGCGAGGCAAAGGTGGTGATGCCCTGAGAGATCAGGCGCTCCCAGCCGCGGCGAACCACTTCGCCCAGCCGGCGTTGCGACTGATTGCGATAGAACACGTTCCAAGTCAGCGCCGTCTGCTCTCCGACAGCGATGATGCCGCGCTGCACGGCCTCGGGCACGTCGGAGATCTCAGCAGCCGCATACTCATCAAAGTTCGGCATGAATTTGCGGGCAATCTCCCAACCAGCGTCATTCATGGTGGCGCGGCTGGCCTGTTGCACGATCACGGGATTCTTCGGGGCCAGACGATTCAAGCGCTCGCGAGGCTCCAGCTCTCCGCGCACAATCCAGGAGAAGATGCGGTTCGAGCTGATATCTTCTTTGGCATTGGGCGTGATCCCGATGTGAATCCAGTCGCCTTCTTTGGATTTGGCTACCGAATCCGTGATGGCTTTCTCCACCACCATCCGGGTCGATTCCATATCCTTGCCGGCCGTAACATTCATCTGGATGCCGTTGTCGGGCGAGCGCACCCCCATCTGCGCGGCGACGCCGCTGCCGAAGTTGTGATTGTGGGTGTCGATCAGGCCGGGAATCATGGTCATCCCTTCCAGATCGCTAACCACCGTCTTGGGACCGGCCAGCGTGCGAATGTAGGCGGAGGTGTTGAGCGCTACAATGCGGCCATTCTTCACTGCGATGCCTTCGTAGGTGTGTCCTACATTGGCGTTATAGCCGTGATCGTCCATGGTGACAACCTTGCCATTGACGTAGATGGAATCGGCATAACCGTGGTCAGCCACTTCTTGCGGCATGGTCTGTGCCGCCAACATGCCCGGCAGGGCGAACAGCGCTGCCAGAATGGCGACTCCGGATTTGCTTGCGTACTTCTTACTTTGGTTCATGAATTGGAAGCTCCTTTGCTCCGAAAAAGATTGCCCCGTTCTAATCTGCAAATCACCCAGCCCAGAAATCATCCCTAAAACTCCGAGGTCAACATGATATGACTACACTGAGTCCGCGTCAATCAGCTACTTCAATCTCCGCCGCGCCCTTTTTTCGCATCCTCGGGAGTGCCGCGCAGCCAATACGACCGGTCTCCCTGATACCCAACCGTCGGGAGCCCTGCCGCCATCGCGAAAGCAGGCTCGGTGTAAACGGGCTTGCCACCCACCATTGTCAGCACCGGGTCCAGTCGTCCGATCTCTGCCTCTGGCACCGTCATGTAATCCTTGTCGAGTACCACCAGATCGGCGTACTTGCCCACCTCAATCGAACCCAGCAACTTTTCCTTTAGCGTGTAGTCAGCGGCCCAGCGCGTGTAGGCATAAAGCGCCTCGGTGCGATTGATGCGCTGCTGCGGTCCCCACAACTTGCCGGTAATATCTACGCGGGTAACCGATGTCTGCAATGCCGTCATCGGATGGAAGGCGTGCTGGTCCAACTCCATCACCGTGCGCAGTCCCTGGTCGATCAACCGCCGCAGCGGCACGACGACATCCTGAGCGATATCACCGAATATCTCTTTGAACGCGCCGATATCGCCGCGCTCTCCGGCATAGATATACTTCGGCCCGCAACTGAACTGGATGCCCAGCTTCTTGGCGCGCGCTGCGTGCTGGTCGCTTAGGTAGCGGCAATGGTCAATCGCCCAGCGCCGGCCGGGCAGATCGGGATACTGCTTGGCGAGGCTCTCGGTGAGATCGAAGAAATCATCGATGCCGCGATCTCCACCCGTGTGCATTCCCGCAATGCGGAAGCCGTACTTCGCCGCGGCCTTCAGCAAGTCAGCATCGCGGTAGTTGGCATCGGTCAGCCGGCAGAGGCCGTTCGGCCCGTAGAACTGATAGCGCCACAGGAAGAAGTTCTTGGCTTCGCGCGGATAGGGCTTGCTCACGCAGCTTCCCGCCAAACCCGGCGTCGAGTCGATGCTGATGAGCGACAGGCCAACGGTCCACAGCATGTCGTCGCCCGAACCCCACATGCGGTCGCCGCTCCCGCCCTGCAGGCCTACGATACGACTGACGATGGCATCAGGCACCACGGAGCGCGCCGCCGTCTCCATGGTGTAGGCCATGCGGATGGGCATCTCGCCGCGCGCATGCAACCAACTGTATGCCGCCACTGAGTCCGGGTCCATGCGCGCCGACACTGTCGTCAGCCCCTGCGCGGCCACTTCCTCCATCTCCATCGCATAATAAGGTCCGTACTCCGCCGGCACAGTTGGCGTGGCAAATTCATATTCAATGGTCTGGTCGGCGACGCCGCTGATCCATCCCGTGGGCACGCCCTTCGCGTCTTTGTGAATGCCCGGCAGGTCCACGCCATAACGATCAATGATTGGCTGCAGCGCCTTGGTGTTGACGAAACTATCGCCAGTGGGGCTGAAGAAAATGCGCGCGATGCGGACTGGATGATTGGGCGTAACTTTGTCGAGATCAAAGCGGGTGATCTCGCCCTTCTGCACCGCAATCGGGAAGACCACCGCCGCAGGTGAACTCGCTCCACCCGCACTGCCGCCACGCAAAGAAGTCTTGATCCACTCGCCCGGCTTCTTGGTGCTGGCCAGCGCGCGCAGCGCCGACAACCCCTCATCGCGAGTAGGCCAGGCGATGGCGGCATCTTCGTCCGTGCGTTTGGTCGGGAAGAAGTGGGCCGCATATTCATTGATGTGATCGTGCGTATCGATCAGCCCGGGGATCATCGTGCGGCCCGCCAGGTCAATCTTCTTGGTCAATGTTCCCGCATACGCCAGTGCTTCCTGGTTGGTGCCCACCACCTGAAACTTGCCGTTCCGTATGGCCACGGCCTGCACGGTACGGTAGTTGCCGATGTTGTCGCTATCCATGGTGAGTATCTTGCCATTGGTCAGAATCATGTCGGCAAACGGCTCCGCGGCGCGCCCCACTGGCGGAAGCGCAACCGAGATGATTAGCGCCATTCCCAGGAACATTAATTGATAGAGTCTTGTCGATGTGGTCTTGCGCATTACGCGTTCCCCCTATATCGAATCACTCCGCTACGCATGGCGGACAAGATAGGACGAAGTACCCAAACAATTCGCCGCGCGCTTCCGGGCGCGACTATTATCACACAAAAGCAATATCCAACATGCCGTGTAAATCAAGTGGCCGACTACATAGAATGGAAGGCATTCGAGGAAGCGTGGACGATGCTATAATCACGCTCTTGCGTAGCGCAAGATTGATCCCTAAATTCGAGGCGGACTACAAATGAAGCTATCCGACAACTTCCAGATTTCCGAATTCACCCGCAATGATAAGGGGCTTGCCAACGACGCCCCAAGCGAAGTAATCCCGATCCTGAAAGAATTTTGCGATCGCGTGCTGGAGCCCATCCGTACGCGCTTTGGGAAGGTGCGCATCTCCAGCGGATTCCGTGGCGCGGATCTGAATAAACTGATTGGCGGCACCGCAGACAGTTATCACTGCGCAACTTCAACACGGTGCGCCGCCGACATCCAGACGCCTGGCACGCAACTCCAGGAAGTATTCGATTGGATTCGCATGGAGTCAGATATTCCCTTCGACAAAGTCATTCTGGAGCGCGGCAAAACCCAGTCATCCGAAACCGACGACTGTATTCATATCCAGTACCAAAAAGAGCCGCGGCGACTAGCCTACAGCGGAGCGACGCAGGGCCAAAGCGCATACACGAAGGTTGACGTGGCTTAAGTTGGTCGCCCGAGCTACTGGCCTACTCCGCGCCCAGGCGTGATCATCTGTTCGCGATCAACTCACTCCAAAAGTAAAACGACCGGCACTCACCCTATCTTGGTGAAGGCCGGTCGCCAGTTTGGCCGCGAACCGCGGCTGATTTACATATGGAGACAGCGTTCCAGTGACTCGCTGTCTGCCTAGACCCAATTACACCCTCAATTACATGGAGGTCCCGCCGGACGGGAAGTCGCCCGTCTTGGTGGTGAACTGAATCGGCGTCAGCGTGTTGGAATCTTCAAACGTGAGGATCTTCTCCGGCTTGCCGTCAAGACCCAGCTCCTTCCAGCGCGCCGAGAGGTGATCGTACATCTCGCGCCGGATGCGGTTGCGCGCCGAGAACGTCTTCAGGAACTTGTGCTCCTTGCACGCATTGATCAGAGCCTTCGATCCCCAGGGCCGCTCCTCCGGAGGATTCTTGGTTGGATCAAGCCAGGTCGACCACGTCTCGCGCAGAATGTCGATGTCCTTCTCCATGTTGCTGCGCGTGGCAATAGCCCACATCACCTGATGAATGTCGGTGCAGTCGATGTCGTCATCTACCACGATGATGAGCTTCGAATAGTACGCGCCGCTCGGCAGTTGCGCGGCCAGTGCCGCAGTCTGCGCGGCGTGTCCAGCGTAACGCTGCTCGATCGACACCGCCGTGATGCCGAATCCGCCCGCGCCCTCGGGAAAGCAATAGACGCCCTTCACGCCGGGCAATCCTACCTTGTCAAAGTCCGTCCAGATGGACGCGCTGCGCGCCAGCGCGTAGATGATACCCAGCTCGTTCGCCGGATAGTCCGCCATCAACGCGCAGGTGAGGATGGGGTTCTTGCGCATGCGGATGCGCTCGACTTCAATGTACGGAGTATGTGCTTCGGGACGGCCATAGTAGCCAGTGAATTCGCCGAACGGGCCTTCCACTCCAACCTTGCCGGGGCGCATGAAGCCTTCCACAATAATCTCGGCGGAGGCGGGCAGCTCCAGCCCGGTCAGGTCGCTGATGAACGTCTTCACCGGCTCATTCCACAGGCCTCCGGCGTAGTCATACTCGCACTCCGTCTTGGGCATGGTGATGCAGCCCACGGCTAATAGCGCGGGGTCGGGACCGTACACCGCGGCCACCGGAAAGTCCTTGCCCTGACTCCAGTAGCGCTCGCTCATCAGTCGCGCGTCCTTGCCGGGCGACCAGTAGACGAACAGCTCGTTCTTCGACTTGATCATCTGTCGATAGGTGCCGAGGTTGATGTGATCGTCCTCGAGGTCGCGCGTCACCAGCACGTCCCA
>CAMBEY010000146.1 GCA_945865705.1 Candidatus Sulfopaludibacter sp. SbA3 | reverse complement strand
CGCTCGATCCGCTGCAGCGTGCCTTCAAGGAAGAGCACGGTTTGCAGTGCGGTTTCTGCACGCCGGGAATGCTGATGGCCGCTCACGATCTGTTGGCCAATCATCCACATCCCTCCGACGATGAAATTTGCCGCGGCATTGATGGCAATCTCTGCCGCTGCACTGGATACCAGATGATCATCGCGGCGGTGCGCCGCGCGGGCCAATCCCTGCCTGCGGCGGCTTCCAGCAAGGCAATCGCAAGCAGGAACGACCGGGAGGCCAGTAAATGACCATGGCCACCAGCAAGCCTCCCGCCCGCAAAACCAATTCCGCGAAGCGAAGCAACGTCGCATCCCCTGCAATGGCGGCGGCGACTCGCTCCGCCCCATTCTCCGGCCAGTCCATTCTGCGCAAAGAGGACCAGCGCCTACTCACCGGGCAGGGCCAGTTCGTCGATGACATTCGTCTGGCCGACACCGTCCACATGGCGATGTTGCGCAGCCCCTACGCGCACGCCCGCATCGTGCGCGTTGATGCCAGCCGTGCTCGCGCGCTGCCGGGCGTGCTCGATATTCTTACCGGTCCGGATGTGAAGGATGCGCTCGGCGTCATCCCTGTACTGGCGCGCATGCCTGATTTCAAATACCCGCCGCACTACTTCCTTGCCGTGGATCGCGTGCGGTATGCGGGTGAGCCGGTAGCCGCCGTCGTGGCCGAGGACCCTTACACGGCGCGCGATGCCGTCGAATTGATCGATGTTGAGTATGAGCCGCTGCCCGTAGTGATCGACGCCGAGAAGGCCATGGAGAAAGACGCGCCGCGTTTGCACGAAGAGTTGCAGAACAATGTTGGCGGAACCTACTCCGTAGTTTCCGGAGATGTGCTGGAAGCATTTCGACACGCCGATCATGTGGTGAAAGCGCGCATCGTGAATCAGCGGCTGGCCCCTTCTGCCATGGAGTGCCGCGCGGTACTCGCGAGTTTCCAGCCAAGCGATGGCACGCTTACGCTGTGGACTTCCACGCAGATCCCGCACTTGTTGCGCAATTTTCTAGCGACCACTCTGAAGATTCCCGACAATCGTATGCGCGTGATCGCGCCGGACGTCGGCGGCGGCTTCGGCAGCAAACTGAACGTCTATCCCGAGGACGCGCTCGCGCCATTTCTGGCGATGAAGCTGCGTCGGCCCGTGAAGTGGGCCGAGTCGC
This sequence comes from Candidatus Sulfopaludibacter sp. SbA3, assembly GCA_945865705.1. Taxonomy (GTDB): domain Bacteria; phylum Acidobacteriota; class Terriglobia; order 2-12-FULL-54-10; family 2-12-FULL-54-10; genus SHUM01. The sequence continues at coordinate 6,154 of CAMBEY010000146.1, read as the reverse complement.
GTCGTGAGAATATGCGTGCCACCACACATGGCCGTGCTCAAGTGCAGAAGGTGGAGATGGCGTTTGCAAAGGACGGGCGCATCCGCGGCATGCGCTGCCGCAGCATCTTTGACGCCGGAGCCTACTTCCACATGTTCACCGCCGTCGGTCCCACTTCCACAGCGAACCTGGGCTCGGGCTGCTACAAGATTCCCGCGTACTCTTTCGGCGTAACCGAAGTGTTCACCAACAAGATGTCCACCGACGCCTATCGCGGCGCGGGGCGGCCCGAGGCGATTTTTCTGATCGAACGCATGATGGACATCGCCGCTAAGCAGCTGGGCATGGACGCGGTGGCGCTGCGGCACAAAAATTTAATCACGCCCAAGGACCTGCCGTTCACTACCCCGGCGGGCCGCGTCTATGATTCGGGAAACTACCCGCGCGACCTGCGCTCTGTGATGAAGGCGGCGGGCTACGACAAGTTGCGGCGCAAGCAGGCGGCGTGGCGCGCCGAAGGCCGGCTGATGGGCATCGGCATCGCCAGCTACGTCGAGAACTGCGGCCCCGGCCCCACCAGCGGCAAGCCTCCCGGCGGCGGGTGGGAATCCGCCACGGTCCGCGTCGAGCCATCGGGCCGCATCACAGTTCTCACCGGCACATCGCCGCACGGGCAGGGCGAGGAGACCACCTTCTCGCAGATTGTCGCAGATGAACTCGGCGTGCCGATGGATCGCATCGCGGTGATTCACGGCGACACGTTGGTGGTGGCGGCCGGCATCGGCACATTCGGCAGCCGTAACACCTCCGTCGGCGGCAGCGCCATTTTGATGTCCTGCCGCAAGCTGAAGGAGAAGATCACCGCCATCGCCGCGCACCTGCTGGAGACCAAGCCAGAGCGCATTGTTTGGCGTGCCGGACAGTTGACCGTAAAAGGCGCTCCGAGCAAATCAGTAACCATTGATGAGGTGGCGCAGGCAGCGTATCGCGCGCGCAATCTGCCTCCCGGAGTGGAGCCGGGCCTGGAGGCCAACAGCTTCTACAATCCGCGCTCGTTGACCTTCCCCAGCGGTGCGCATCTGTGCGTGGTGGAGGTGGACCGCGACACCGGTGAAGTGAAGCTGCTCGACTATTACGCCGTTGACGATTGCGGTCGCGTGATTAATCCATTGCTGGTTGAGGGTCAGATTCAGGGCGGCATCGCGCAGGGCATCGGACAGGCGCTCTACGAAGAGCTGCTCTTCGACGAGAACGGGCAGATGCTGACGGGCGAGTTCATGGACTACGCGCTGCCGCACGCCGCGCACACTCCGCCCTACCACTGCACGCGCAGCAACACGCCGACGCAGGCGAATCTGCTGGGCGTAAAAGGAGTGGGCGAGTCCGGCACAATCGGCGCCACGCCCGCCGTGGTCAACGCCGTGATGGACGCGCTCGCGCCGTTCGGCGTGCTGCATCTCGATATGCCGCTGAAGCCCGAGAAACTATGGAAGGAGATGCGAAAAGCAGAAGTTAGAAGTTAGAAGACAGAATAGGAGCACACTCAATCTTCATCGTGCCGTATTCATCGCGCGCAGACCGGCTTCGCGGCGACATGATTTTCATTCTGTCTTCTGTATTCTGTCTCCTGTCTTCTGTCTTCTAGCGCTTATGTTCCCCGCTCCCTTCACTTACGTCCGCCCGCGCAGCCTCGACGAGGCTCTGCATTTCCTCGCGGATCACGCCGAAGACACCAAGGTGCTTGCCGGAGGCCAGAGCCTGATCCCGCTGCTGAAGTTGCGGCTGGTCTTTCCGCGCTTTGTGCTGGATATCGGGCGGCTCGAAGAGTTGCACGGCATCCATGAACACGGTGCGGCGATTGAGATCGGCAGCCTGCTTCGTCATGTCGAGATCGAGCGCTCGGAGCTGCTGCGCCGTGCCGCTCCACTATTGGCGGAGACCGCCGCGGAGATCGGCGACGTGCAGGTGCGCAATCGCGGAACCATCGGCGGCAGCCTCGTCCACGCCGACGCCGCGGGGGATTTTCCTGCCGCCGCGCTCGCGCTCGACGCGCAGATGGTGATTCGCGGCAAGGCCGGAGAACGCGTGGTCGCGGCGCAAGATTTCTTTGTGGACCTGATGACCACCGCGCTCCAGCCCGATGAAATCCTGACAGCTGTTCGTCTCTCGGACATGCGAGCGCGCTTCGGCCCGCGCACCGGAACCGCTTACGTGAAACTGCGCCAGCAGGCCTCCGGCTTCGCCATCGCCGGCGCCGTGGCGCTCATTGCGCTGGATGCATCGAAAAAGATCACGCACGCGCGCGTGGCCATCACTGGAGTCAACGGCATCCCCTATCGCGCGACGGGCGTGGAAGCAAAGCTGTTGGGTGAAGTGGCCGGCGATTCGTTAATTACCTCGGCTTCGCAACACGCCGCCGACGGCATCGATCCGCTCTCCGACATCCACGCCAGCGCGGAATATCGCCGCGGCATGGCCGCTGTTGTTACTCGCCGGGCGTTGAGCAAAGCAATTCAGCTTGCAACCAAGAGTTAACCTCATGGGCAATGAGACTTTCCAGAGTGGCTCAATCGAAATCCGCAGATACATGCCAGCGGACAAACGGGATGTCTGTAACTTACATGTGCTCGCGCTGGAAGCAGTCGGTGCATATCTACCTAGCCCTTGGAATGCTGATTTGGAGAACATTGAAGATGTTTACATTAGCGGAGGCGGAGAATTTCTTGTAGGCACCCATCGCGGGGAAATCATCGCCATGGGGGGTTTGAAGCGAGTGGATGCGCGCACCGGCGAGATAAAGAGAATGCGTGTCCACCCTATGTATTGGCGCCGCGGATGGGGACAGAAAATCCTCTTGCATCTGGAAAGACGCGCAGGTGAACTTGAGTTCAGTCGGCTGATATTGGATACAACGCTTCAGCAAGAAGCAGCTCAAGGACTATATATAAAGAACGGGTACTTTGAAGTGGCCAGGAAATCCGTTGACCGCTTTGAAGTAATCCTATTTGAAAAGTATCTGTGAGTATGCGACAGGCCAATCGGTGGCCTGCCTGTCAGATCATCCCTCTAAATAAACTTAGGTCTGGTAGCGCTGGACGGCGTCGTTCCATTTGTTCTGAGACTTCAGGATGAACTCCAGCGCCTCGCGCACCGCGCCGCGCCCGCCGGGCTTTTCTGTAACAATGTGGGCGGCTTTCTTGACGTCATCGCAGGCGTTGGCCGGGGCTACGGCGAGGGCGGCGCGGCGCATCATGGGCAGGTCCTGCCAGTCGTCGCCGATGTAGCAGAGGATCGAGTCTGCGAGCTTGTGTTCGTTGAGAATCTTCTCGTAGGTTTCGATTTTATTGTGGCTGCCCTGCTCGACGATGCTGATGCCTAAATCCTTGGCGCGCCATGTCACGCTGTCGGAGACGCGACCGGTGAGAATGCCGGTGTGCAGGCCCACGCGATGCGCGAAGGTGATGGCCACGCCGTCGGAGACGTCAAACGTCTTCATCTCGTTACACCCGCTCTTACCGTCGGGGATCAGATAAATCCGCCCGTCCGTCATCACTCCATCCACGTCCATCAGAATGAACTCCACGCGCTTGGCGCGTTGCTCGGCGTCGGGAGACTGAAACTGGAAGGGCATGGGGAACCTCGGAAAAGCAGAAGTTAGAAGATAGGAGTTAGAAGTTAGAATAAACGCCGCCACGAAACAAACGTGTGAAATCCAGCGCAGTCAAGATACGTGTAACAACGGGTGATGTAGTTAAAAGACCATTCTGTCTTCTGACTCCTGGCTTCAGTCTTCTGAATTTATATCCATTGCGTGCGCCACAAATCGTGCAAGTGGAGCAATCCTTCGATGCGGCCGCGTGCATCGACGACCGGCAGCGCTGTGATTTTCCTCGCCTCCATCAGCTTCAGCGCTCGCGTGGCGATTTCGTCTCGAGCGATGGTGGTGGGATTCGGCTTCATGCAGTCGCGCGCGGTGCGGCCCCGCCAGTCTCCCGGAGATTTAGGGAACCAGCGCCGCAAGTCGCCATCGGTGATCACGCCAGCCAGGCGTTTTTGTTTGTCGGCGACGATCGCCAGGCCGAATCCTGTGCGGGAGATTTCCGCGATCACGTCCGCCATGGGCGTGGTTTGCAAGACAATCGGTACAGCCTTGCCGGTGTGCATGAGTTGTTCGACACGGCGGATGCGGCGGCCCAGCTCGCCGCCAGGATGCAGCTCGGCAAAATGGTTCTCGCGGAAATCTTTGCGCTCCAACAGCGCCATGGCCAGCGCGTCGCCAAGCGCCAGCGACGCCGTGGTACTGGCCGTGGGCGCAAGGTTCATCGAGCAAGCTTCCTTGCGGATGCTGACGTCGAGCAGCACGTCGGAGGCGCGAGCGAGCGTGGACTTCAGGCCGCCGGTCATGCCGATCAGCGGAATGCCCAGCCGCTTGATACGCTCCAGCAGGCGCAACAATTCCTCGGTCTCGCCGCTGTAAGAAAGCGCCAGCACCAGATCACCTTCGACTAACTTTCCCAGGTCGCCGTGAATGGCCTCGGCTGGATGAAGAAAGAAGGAAGGAGTGCCGGTGCTGGAAAATGTGGCGGCGATCTTCTGCGCGATCAGGCCGCTCTTGCCCATGCCGGTTACGATCACGCGGCCCGTGGTGGCGGCAAGCAGCTCGACCGCTCTCTCGAAATCACCGTCGAGACGCCGTACCAGCGCGGAGATGGCCGCGGCCTCGGTGCGCAGCACTTCCCGCGCGATGGCAAGTGAGCGCGGGGCGGCACGGCGGCGGGGTCGTTGGGATTTTTGCGGTGTGCGAGGAGTTTTCACTGGAGCTTCGATTTTCGTAGTGTTGTGGACGCGCCATTACATTGGAGGCATTGGCGCGGCTCGGATTCACAAGCAAGCATCACGGTCAACGGTCACAGCCAGGGGCGGACGACGCGGTCAATCGCCAACAGGCGTTCGAGCAGCGGCTCCAGTTGCGCCAGCGGCAGGGCGTTTGATCCATCCGAGAGCGCCGTCGCCGGATCGTCATGAACTTCCATGAAGATGCCGTCGAGGCCTGCCGCCACTCCGGCGCGCGCCAGTGGCTCGATGAACTCGGGCTGGCCGCCGCTGGCATTGCCCGCGCCGCCGGGCAACTGCACACTATGCGTAACGTCGAGCACCACTGGATAGCCGGTCTTGCGCATCACCGGCAGCGAGCGCATGTCCACAACCAAATTATTATAGCCGAACGAGGAGCCGCGCTCGGTGAGGACGATCTTCTTGTTGCCCGTGCTGACCACCTTCTCGATGGCGTGCAGAAACTCTTGGGGCGATACGAACTGTCCCTTCTTCAGATTCACCACCGCGCCGGTCTTGCCCGCCGCGACGAGCAGATCGGTCTGGCGGCACAGGAACGCGGGAATCTGGATCACATCGCAGACTTCCGCCACCGGCGCGGCCTGCGCCGCTTCGTGAATGTCGGTAAGGATCGGCAGGCCAAGCTCATCCTTCACGCGCTTCAGCGCGGCGAGTCCCTTTGTCAGCCCCGGCCCGCGATAAGAATGCACGCTGGTGCGGTTGGCCTTATCGAACGACGCCTTAAATATATACGGCACGCCGACGCGTTGGGCAATCGCGCTGATCTCGCGCGCCATGCGCAGCACATGCGCGTCACTCTCAATCACGCACGGCCCCGCGATGAGGAAGAAAGAATTGCCGTTGCTCCAAGACATATCGGCGGACGATTTAGCTTGTTGCTCCATTGTGGCCTCGAAATCTGAGTAGATGCGTCTACCAGCTAGCTCTTCCGACTTCTCAACGGTTTCTTGATGTTTCTTCGCGGGGAGGACTTCACCTCAGCCTTTATCTTCTCAGCGTATTCCTGTCCAGCAAGGTAAATATTTTCAAGATCGCCAATGCGCTCCATGATCGCCTCGCGAGCGTAATAGGTCTTAGTGCGACCGGTGCGCTTGGCGAGCCGCTCTAACCGTTTTTCAATGTCAGCCGACAGTCGTATGACGAGCATTGCAAGCCTCCTTGCTATACAAGTATAGCATGCGCCCGCTTGACGCTAATCACCCGTAACGGTCGTCTGAACATGCGGCGTACTCGCTGATTCCGCACCACCGTGCTCCCGCTGCGCGCGGTGGTCGTTGGAGGCGGCGATGAAGGCGGCGAAGAGCGGGTGCGGCTCCAGCGG